>DAISJE010000335.1:0-5599 GCA_036821665.1 Bryobacteraceae bacterium
GTGGCGACCGCTCGCTAGTTCGGGTATTCGGCCTGAAGCTCGGGCGGGTGGTGATCGACGCCGGGCATGGTGGCCATGATACGGGGACGATCGGGCCTCATGGCCTGATGGAAAAGGATCTGGTTCTGGACGTGGCGCTTCGCCTAGGCAAGCTGATTACCAAACAGCTTGGGGCCGATGTCGTGTACACGCGGTCAGACGATGTATTCATTCCGCTCGAAGAACGCACGAAAATCGCCAATGACGAAAAGGCAGATCTGTTTATTTCCATTCATGCCAATTCGTCGCCGGAAAAAAGCGCAACAGGTGTCGAGACATACTACTTCAATTTGACTTCGGACAAGCGCGGCTTAGACCTGGCAAGCCGCGAAAATGCGACTTCGACGAGCTCTATTTCCGATCTCAACGATCTTCTGCATAAGGCCGTACTTCAGACCAAGCTGGAGGAATCCCGGGAATTTGCGCAGAATGTGCAGAGTTCACTCTGGATAGCATCACAGAGGTTAAATAGCCGTTCCAGAAACCGCGGTGTGCGGCAGGCTCCATTTGTGGTGCTGATCGGCGCGACCATGCCTTCGATACTGGCGGAGATCGGGTTTGTGTCTAATCCTCACGATGCCCGTCTGCTGAAGAGGAACGACCAGCGCCAACGGATTGCCGAGGCGCTGTTCAAAGGTATTTCGCGATACGCCAATACGCTGAGCCATACGCAGTTGGCGCGAGTAGGTTCGAGAAGCGCCAAAGCTGACGTGCGCGGCGCATCGCAATAGAGGTTAATCCTGCCCCGGTTTTTCTGCGCGCTCGCGGCAAATGCCACGCTTACTGCGCCGGACGAAGTCCACCAGTTCGTGGGTGTGCGGTCCAGGCAAATTTTTTTCGATGCGGACTAGAGCTTCTTCCTGCTTCAGACCCGACCGGTACAGCAGGCGGTAGGCCGTTTTGATTGTTCTGATTTCGTCCAGCGAAAAGCCGGTGCGTTTCAGACCAACCATATTGAGCCCCTTCGCGGCGACGTTGAAATCCGAATAGAGAAAGAACGGTGGAAGATCGCTATTTACGCGCGTGTTTCCACCAATCATGGCCAGCCGCCCGATTTTGGAATATTGGTGAATCACCACGCCGCCGGAGATAAACGCCTGGCTCTCCACTTCCACATAACCGGCAACCAGGGCACAGCTTGCCACTACGATGTTGTCACCCAGCACGCAATTGTGAGCAATGTGGCCGGAAGTCATGATGTAATTTCCGTCCCCGATCCGTGTCTCCGATTCCGGCTGCGTTCCGCGAGAGATCGTGTAGTGTTCGCGAATCTTGTTGCGATTCCCGATGATAAGATAACTCCGTTCACCCGTAAATCCCTTATCGAGAGGATCGGTCCCCAGAACCGTACCGGCTGAAATCTCGTTCTCGTCACCCATCGTCGTCCAGCGCTTCACGTATACATAGGGCTCCAGAACACAGCGGGCTCCGATAACAACGTCCGATTCGATAACACAGAATTCTCCAATACGAGTGCCGGGCCCGACAATTGCGTCGGGATGGACACGCGCAGTCGGTGCAACACTTGCCGCCGGATCGAGGGCCATAAATGCTAAGTATGGAGGATGCCTCTTAGCGTCCGTGAACTCGCTCAGATTTGTAACGGCATTGCGGATGGCGAACTGGACCGCCTCATCTGCGGAGCCGACACTCTCGAACGGGCCACACCCGGTGATCTGGCGTTTGCTGGAAACAAAAAAGCGGTGGCGGCGGCGGCGAAATCATACGCCGGATGTGTGTTGATCCCCCTCGATTCTGAACGCCTGAGCGAAAAACAGACGGTCATTCGCGTTCAGGACCCACGGAGGGCATTCACGCTTGCCCTTTCCGCGCTTTATCCCCGAAAGAGATTCGGCGGATTCATACACCCTTCTGCCATAATCGCGGAAACGGCGAAGATCGCAAATGATTCGTTCATCGGCTCCTATGTCGTTATTGGAGAAGAAAGCGAGATCGCAGCAGGTTCTTATATTGAATCGGGGTGCAGCATCGGCGCCCAGGTTCGCATCGGACCTGGATCTTTCATCCATCCCAAAGTCACCATCTATGATCGCGTGCGTATCGGTGCGCGCGCCATCGTGCATTCCGGGTGCGTAATCGGAGCCGACGGATTCGGGTTTACATTAACCGAGGATCATTATGAAAAATTTCCGCAAGTGGGTACGGTTGAGATCGGAGACGATGTGGAGATCGGCGCGAATTGTTGTATCGATCGCGCTGCGCTCGGAGTGACTTACATCGGCAACGGCGTCAAACTTGACAACCTCGTGCACGTGGGTCACAACTGCACAATCGGGAACCATGTCGTAGTAGCCGCGCAGACAGGTTTCTCTGGCAGCGTATCCGTCGGCGATTACGCCGTGATTGGGGGACAGGCAGGAATCGGCGAGAAAGCACAAATTGAGGCCCGCGCCATAATCGGCGGAAAGGCAGGCATTCTCACTTCGCAGCGAGTCCATGCCGGAGAGCCGGTTTGGGGAATACCCGCCCGCCCGCTTCGCAAGCACCTGAAGAATTTAGCCTACGTAAATAAGCTGCCCGAACTCAAGGAACAATTAGACGAACTCAGACAGCAGATCGCAGCCTTGGAAACAGCTCAACAGCTCACGAAATCCTGATTGGCGGCAGGATGTTTTCTGCCGGCCCTGGCGCTCTTTTCGAGTATTCGATTGGCCTGCAGCACCATCGCTCGAATCCGCTTCAATTGGGTGCTTGCCTGATCGTCATTAGACGTTAACTCCAGGAAGTAAGCAAGAGAGTCGATTGCGCCGAGAGGTTGGCGGATATCGTGGATCAGTTCCTCGAGAACGGCTGGTGCGACGCCTGCCGTTATATTTTGACGAGCCCTTATTTCGCCATGAGCAAGAGAGGCCTCTTGCTGAGAAACAGTGAACTGGGAAGCAACTTCGTTCATTTGTCAGACGCGGAGACTCCAGACTATCACTGGGGGAAGTGCAACTGGATTAAGCCGACCGTCTGATTGTGAACCGTGTAAGCCGGAGAGTCAATAGACTTTGCGACAAAACTTCGAGTACTTTCTTCGCACTAGAGCGAGAGCGGTTTTGGTACTTCGATATGGTATTCTCAGGACGTAAAATGTAAGCAAGTGGGCCTGTGGCGCAGTTGGGAGCGCGCTTCCATGGCATGGAAGAGGTCGAGAGTTCGAATCTCTCCAGGTCCACCAAATCACATTTAGAGCCACCCCATTTATAGCTGCGGCTGGTCCACCGGGTAAATTGCCGTTGATGGTCCAGGCAGCGACGCTCACTGAGCTCTCTCCATTTCTGTATATACTTTATTGTATATGGCGCTTCGATTTGACCACGACGCCATAAAAGACGCGCAGAATCTAAAGAAACACAAGATCTCATTCGGAACTGCCGAGCAAGCCTTTGGTGATCCAAACCAGGTGGTCGTTGAGAATTATTGGTTTGCCGATGAGGGCGAGCAACGTTACCAAATGATCGGCCCAACCGCTACCGGCGCTCTGCTCACCGTAGTTTTTGTATATCGCTTAGAAGAAGGAGACGAGATTATCAGAATCATTTCGGCAAGAAAGGCGACCGCATATGAAACAAAGCTCTACACAGCGCAAGGTTAAGATCACTCCAGCATTACGGGAAGCGTACGAAAAACGAGATAAGCGGCTGGACAAGGCGGACAAGGAGAATCCTGTACTTCCGCCAGAGATCTGGGCGAACGGAGTAATCGGCAAATTTTATCGTCCAATGAAAACAGCCGTTTCCGTGCGGGTTGACAATGACGTGCTTGAGTGGTTGAAGTCGAAAGGCGAAGGCCATCTCACTCGTATCAATGAGATCCTCCGGAAACAAATGATGGCTGAACGGAAGTAGTCTACCGCAGCGAACTCACCGCCACCTTCTTCGCTGAGTCGTCCACATCGAAAGCTTCCGCATCTTGAAATCCGGCAAGCGCGCCTCGCACGCGAACCAGCGATGTGTAGTAATCGAAATATGGAAACGGGGCGACACCTCCGCGCATGAGCTGATACTCTTTCAGCGCTTTCTTCCAATCCTCGATCCCATCCGTTACATCCACGTAGACATAAGGCTGAAAATCATCGGGGTCTTCCCAGTTCTCCGCATAATAAATACTCCGAACCCCATTGTAGGGTGGATGACCAGTTTTAACCGCGGCGAGCCCTGCCATCAATACCGCATCAACTGTGATGTCGTGCGTATTCTTGTGATCTTTATGCGTGCTGTTTTTCCAATGCGTGATGATGACCGTGGGTTTTACTTGCCTGATTATGTCCGCGACGTACATGCGCGCTTCTTCATCATTGGGCAACATGGCATCGCGATACGGGCCGAAGATGACCTCCGCTCCTAAGTCTTTAGCGGCAGCGAGAGCCTCCTTACGCTTTTGCACGGCATATTGTTCCGGTGACAGTTTGGGGTTTCCCGCCTCGCCGAGCGTCATGTGCAGAATGACGATTCGGTCGCCGAGTTTTCGCTGGTGCGCCAGTGTCGCGCCGCACATATTCTCGACATCAGCCGCGTGCGCGCCGACTGCCAGCACCGTCTGGTGTTGCGCAAATAAAGGACACGCCACGAGTATGGCGGTGAGTATCGATATTTTCATGACCGGTTCTTAAAGATCCGTCAAATGAAGAACAATTTTGTAGCGGTCGGCGGCCATTACCGATTCGACATATTCGAGCAGCCGGCCATCGGCAAGACGCGTCAGCCTCTCGGCCGCAAGCGCAGGTGTGCCGGCGCGTAGAGCTAGCAGTTCCGCATCACGGTTTTCAAGCGCAGTTGCGAAATGCGTCTCGCGCGCGCTCGCGGGCCGCAGGTTATACCGGCGCTGGAGCACTTCATATAGCGAAACTTCAGCAAATGATTCGGTTTCGATTCCGGGCACCAGCATCAGCGGAAGGTGCGCGGTTTGTATGCCCATCGGCTCTCCGGATGCCAAGCGCAAGCGCTTCAGGACAAAAATATGTTCGCCCTCTTCGATCTCCAACTTGGCCGCAAGGCGCTCGTCACTACGCATGATGTGCTGGTCCAGCACTTTGGAGGTAGCCTGCAAACCACGGAGTTTCATCTCCGCGCTGAAACTGGACAGCTTGCGTGGCCCCTGCTCGACGCGTTGTTTGGTGATGAAAGTCCCGCGTCCTTGGTAACGCTTTACAAGACCGGCGTGATCCAGTTCGAGCAGCGCTTGCCGGACGGTGATCTTACTGACCCGGTAGTGCGAGGCAATCGCATCTTCCGACGGCAACCGTTCGCTGGGACGCAACTCACCGCTTTCGATTTTCTGTTGTAGAACAGTTCGTAATTGATGATAAAGCGGAACCGGCGAACGTTTGTCTAAGCTGGGAGAAGCATCCAAGGCAGTTTGGCTGCTTTGCATGGCATTAGTATAATCCCGCCGCCATCATAAATGCATATATAATCTGCGGGTCATTATATTGACATGATGATTTCGTGTGTGATACGTTCTGAGACACATCCTGGCTGGCGTGCATAGTTGCTCTCGACTCGACCACTACACTTGATTTTCAATTGATGCCGCTTTCGATTTTTCCGCTGCC
>DAISJE010000336.1:0-5579 GCA_036821665.1 Bryobacteraceae bacterium
GTGCACTCTCGAGCATCATTCCGGACGAAAAAAGCTTCCCTTACACGCTGCGCGTTGTGAGCGACATCCTGGAATCCAACGGATCGAGCTCGATGGCGAGCGTTTGCGGCGGAACGCTTTCGTTAATGGATGCAGGTGTTCCGGTCGCCGCCCCAGTTGCAGGAATAGCGATGGGGTTGGTGCTGGAAGGCGACAGTTATGCGGTTCTGACTGACATAGCGGGCGCCGAGGATCACTACGGCGACATGGATTTCAAAGTCGCGGGGACAAAAGACGGCATCACCGCTTTGCAGATGGATATCAAAGTCCCCAACGTGACGACCAAGATCATGGCCGAGGCGTTGGAGCAGGCGCGCAAGGGCCGTCTCGAAATTCTGGGCAAGATGCAGGCCGCAATCGCAACGCCGCGCGAGCAGCTTTCGCAGTATGCGCCGCGTATCTACACGACCAAGATTCCGACCGATAAGATCCGGGAGTTGATCGGTCCGGGCGGTAAGGTGATTAAGGGCATCATCGATCAAACGGGAGTCAAAATCGACGTTTCCGACGACGGTACGGTGAATATTTTCGCCTCCGACGGCGAGTCGGCCAATCGAGCCATGCAGATGGTAGCCGATATTGCCGCTGTTGCGGAAGTCGGCAAGACGTATCTGGGCAAAGTGGTTCGTATCGCTGATTTCGGAGCGTTTGTTGAAATCTTCCCCGGTACTGACGGGCTGTTGCACATCAGCGAAATCTCCGAGAGCCGCATCAAGAACGTTCGCGACGAATTGAAAGAAGGCGATCAGATATTGGTGAAGGTGCTTGCGCTCGAAGGCAATAAGATCAAGCTCAGCCGCAAGGCGATCCTGAAAGAACAACGCGAGAAGTTAAAAGCGGGGGCGTAGATTCACCTGTAGCGCCGGTGCGAAAATCGCCGGCGCTTTCACGCGCTCCCTTATTCTGTAGTGATGTGTGTATCACGCCCGGTGAAGGCCGCGAATGAGCCTTAGGGCGAAGTTTCAATCCTTTCTCAAAACAGACGGTTTTTGCGCGTTGGCGTTATGCCTGCTCGCACCGCTGCCGTATGTTCCCGCGGCACTCTTCCATCTCTCCTTAAACCCGATCAATTACGGATCGGGGCTGGTCAGCCAAATGCATCGAGGCGTCACGCTGGGCGGCCCGTGGCTGGATCCGAACACCAGTTTTACGATTCAGGCTTTGGGCGGTCTTTCGGCGCATGATTGGCTGCACGGCATCGTGCCGTGGTGGAACCCATACACCGGCGTGGGCATTCCGCTGGCGGCCGAAATGCAGACCATTTCTTTCTTTCTGCCGTTTGTGCTCCTTCTGCATTTCGGTAGCGGCGTGATCTTCATAAAGATCTGTCTGCAAATCATCGCCGGACTCGCAACTTATGCACTATTGCGTCAGCTTAGGCTCGGGCGCTTTGCGGCTTTCGCAGGAGCCGTGCTGTTTGAGTTCAACGGACCGTTTGCATGGTTTGCTCATGGGCCGATCATGCCGATTGCCTTTCTTCCGCTTTTACTGCTCGGCATCGAACGAGCTTTTGCAAGCGCGGAAGAGGCGCGTCGAGGCGGATGGGTCGTGCTTGGCGTGGCGCTTGGCTACTCGTTATATGCAGGGTTTCCGGAGACGGCATTTCTTGACGGTTTGCTGGCGCTGGTTTGGGCAGTTTATCGCCTGGTGGTTGCCCGTCCTGGTGCGCGGTTAAGATTCGCGACAAAGGTCGTTATTGGAGGTGTCAGCGGGATTTTATTAGCTGCACCGATTATTGTTCCGTTTCTGGAGTATCAGGGATTGTCGGGCATTGGACATGCGACGATCACCAATGATGGGTATCCTCAAATCGGTCTAGTCACTCTCCTGTTGCCTTACATCTTCGGCCCCATTGCCGCGTTCGGCGATAACGATCCATCCCATCTTGTCAGGAACTTTTGGGGCGGTAACGGCGGTTATTTAGGTTTCCTTGTTTTCTTTCTTGCGATCGTTGGACTCTTTAGCGGGAAAAGAGTGCGCGGTCTACGCATTTTGCTTGCGATCTGGACGATTATTTTTATCGGGCGCGTGCTGAATGTCTTTCATCTCGGTTATCTTGTCAGCCTCATTCCCGGTATGAGTTTCGTAGCCGTCGTGCGTTATTGCGTGCCGTCTTTCGCGATGGCCGCCGCTATTTTGGCTGCGTATGCTCTCGATGACTGGCGCCGCGGCTATCTGAACCGGAAGCGCACGGTGGTTGTGGGCTACAGCGCCGCACTCATCCTAATGATCCTGGCGCTTTGGATGGGTCGTGATGCGGTCCGGAATCTTTTACACAATTTGCACGGAAAGCACTATCCATTTTGGCTCTGGGGCTCTCTGGGTTTGGCTCTGGGAACAACGGCGGTCATCGCGGTACTTTGTTCGCGAGGTGCGAGCAAGCGAGCAATCAGGGTAGTCGGAACGCTCTTAGTTGTGGATTCGCTTGCGTTGTTTGCTATACCACCCTTGTCCGGCTTACGTTACGCGAGCGTCGATTCCGATCTTATAAGTTTTCTCCAGCGAAATATTGGGCTGCAAAGGTTTTACACACTAGGCCCGTTTAGTCCGAACTACGCCGGCTATTTCCGTATCGCCTCAATCAATCACAACGCAATTCCTATTCCCGCGAACTGGCTTCAGTACATCACCACGACGTTAGATCCGACTGCGGTTGTGGCAAATCCGTCCCTATTTGTCGGGTTCTTTCCCGGACCAACGAGCGATAGGGAAAATGCTATTCGTATGCACATGGCGGGGTTTGAGGCAACTGCCGTGAAATATGTGTTAACGCAGCCGGGAGTGTACCCGTTCAACGCGATGGCCGAGAGCGGATCTATAGCCCCAAAACTTGTGTATCACGGCCGTATGGCCAATGTTTTTGAACTACCGCATCCCGCGAACTATTTTGAAACGCTGGGCGGGCCATGCCAGCTCTCAACAAAGTCCCGAGAAGCGCTAAGCGCATCGTGCGCCGCTCCCGCCGTGCTGCTCCGGCATGAGTATTTCTATCCCGGCTGGCGCGCATCTATAAACGGTCGCGAAGGGCAGATAAGTCCCCAATCTATTTTCCAGACGATCAATTTACCGGCGGGAGATTCCAAGATCTCCTTTTTCTATCGACCTACACACATAGGATGGGCTTATTTATGCGCCGCTGCCGGACTGTTCCTTCTATTCAGCGCGTCTATCAGAAGGAAGACAAGCCGTAGCGATTTTGAGCGTTCAGATTCCCGCGCGCTTCTCCCCTCTACGAAAAGCATTACTTAGTATGGGAGCCTTAAAGTTGGCGGCGTTGCGAGCATCCGGACTGAAGGCGCGCCGGTTGCCTGAGACGTATTCTGCCGCTTTGGTCCTGCTGATTGTCCTGAATATTGCTTTTTTCCAGTGCATCTGGGGCCACAGAACGTTACTCGAAAGCGCCCGAGATGCACCGAGTATTTTATTTCGAGGCGCGTACGCAGGCCAGCTTCTACCGGAATCCAAGTTCAATAAAGTTCTCGATCCCGGCGCCCCTGCGTGGCTTAGTGAACCTTGGCTGGCATTCATCCAGCGGCAATATTTCAAGGAAAAAACTCTTCCGCTCTGGAATCCATACCAAGGTTTTGGCGCGCCCTTCGCTGCCAATATGCAATCGCAGCCGTTCTTCCCATTAACTCTGGCGCTTACGCTGCATCTTACTCCTCGAACATATAACTGGTATCTACTTTCCCGGTTGTTCATTGCCGGATTTTGCTCTTATCTTTACCTGCGATTGTTTCTGTCGTTCTATCCGGCTCTGGCGGGCGGAATCGCTTCTATGCTGGCTGGCTATTTCGTCCTCTATATCTCGATGCCGCACCTCAGTGTTGAGATGTTGTTGCCGGCCGGGCTACTTGCAGGTGAGTACTTCCTTCGAAAACGCATTTACAGAAGCTTTTTAATCTTTGCGGTTTTCCTGTTACTGGTCTTTTTGGGGGGAATGCCCGAAAGCGCGCTTCTTCTGCTGGCTTTTCTCTACATATATTTTGCGGTTCGGATATTATCCGATGCCGATTTGCGCCATGCCTGGTTGCCAATGACGGGCCGTTTGGCTGTTGTCACGGTTACTGGCATTTGCCTCGCCGCCTTTTTTCTTTTTCCCTTTTTGGAATACGCCGCCCGCTCCGCCAACTCGCACAGCCCAAGCGAAATGGGAGGAGCCTTCCGAGGGTTGCTTCACGATCATTGGAGCGTATCCGTATTTACCTACATTTTTCCGTTGCTGCTTGGACCTGCGAACAGTAACGTTTTAGGACCGGGCGAATCGCCGCTTCGCAACTATTTTGGACTGATCGCTTTTTATTTGATTGCGATAGCAGTCTGCGGCGCTTTTACAAAGCGCGGCCGCAATAATAGGATTCTCAAGTCTTTAACGTGGTTCTTTCTGTCGATCCTTTTGCTGATGGTTTTGAAGCGCTACGGCTCCGGTCCCGTCAATTTTATCGGCTGGTTACCCGTATTTCGGCTACTCGATTTTCCTAAGTATGGACAGGCGCTCATATCGATCTGTGCAGCGATGCTTTGCGCGATCGGTCTCGAGAGATTGATCAAAAAAGAAGTATCCGTTCGAGTTCAATACATTGTGCTGGGTGCTACGGCCGCACTTATTCCGCTTGCGTTCCTATGTTGCCATCATCTGTTCAGAGTGGGAGTGCTGCTAGATCGCCCCATGCGTGCAATGCCAAGATTGGCGATCGCGATTTCAACCGTTTTGTTAATTGGATTTGCAACTGGGCTTATATACTCAAACCGGCGTGCTGCAAAGCCGTTACTACACGGACGACTAGGCATATTTGCCGTTACATTCTTAACTTTAGAGCTGTTGTCAATCTATATCCTTCCCGTTTATCATTTGCTGAATCGCTTACCGCGCAGTACGAGCAATCCGTACGCGGGTGCGCCTTTCATCGACGTGCTTAGAACGCGCTCAACCAGCAAAGATCGAATATTTGGCCGCGAAGGGGTGTTGATGCCGAATTGGGCATCGGCATTTGGATTGTACGATGTCCGCAACATCGATGGAATGTACAACCGGAAATATTTCCCTTTCCTTCAAAATTTCTTTCCGTCGTGGCGAACGTATACTCCGGATTTGTCAAGTTGCTTTAGAGGTCTTGGGTCGTATTCGTTCAAGGATCCGTTGGAGCGGCGTTTCTTACAGCTATCATCGGTCAGATATATCGCGACTGCCACAGCCTACAGCAGGCCGAACAAAAGAATCGAAGAGGCTTACAAACATGGCATGGATGAGCATCTTCCCGGCGAGGAAAGACACGTCGGCCTGGGTAGCTTTACTATCAATCATTCCGCGCGGGAGACGCTCCGCGAGCATCCGCCCTTTGCGCGATTTCCGTATGCAGTGACGGTCCCCGAGAGTTCACCGACTTTCTACTTTTCATATGGGCTGGATTCTGCGACGTTTGACAAGGCAGGCGACGGCGTTGGTTTTACGGTGGAGGTAAAAGAAAGCTCTGGTCGGATTACAAAGCTATTTTCTGAATATATCGATCCTAAACATGAACCAAGCCAGCGGCGCTGGA
>DAISJE010000337.1:0-5565 GCA_036821665.1 Bryobacteraceae bacterium
ATCTCGTGCTCGACTTCAACGCCTCGAGGTCGTACCCGCCCTCGAGCGCCGAGACGACGCGGCCGCGCGCGTGCCGCGCGGCGGTCTGCACCAGCTGGTCGGTCACCCAGCCGTAATCCGCCTCGTTCCAGCCCAGTTCGCGGGACAGCACGGGCTTTAAAATCCCGATGACCTGTCGATCGATGTAGTTGACGGTCGTCGCCCAGAACAGGAGGCCGCAAACGTACCAACGCAGGTTTCGCAGTGTCTTGTGTCGTGGCGAAGCTTCGGAGCTAAGCGGCGCCCGCGTGGCCATTCTGGCTGTCCTTCAGATGGACGAAATTCGCAAAGTTGCCGCGAAACAGCTTATTGATATCGCGATGAATTTCCTCCCGCGTTACGCCTCGGCCGTCCTCTACTAGCAATTCATAGGCATGACTCAGAATAGGCGCCATGGTGCGACGCGTATTGTGCCACTTGTATATCACCTGCTCCAGAATACGCGCATCCGAGTGTTGCGGGATGAAGCTGGGCCCCAGCATCTCAATCCGCTCGCGCGTGATCTCTTCGACGATGGACGGATTGTTTAGAAACCACCAGCATCCAAACGGCAGCAGGTTGGCGAATTTGCGGGCATACACGCAGAGCTCATGCTGATTTTCGCGGCTTAAAACGCTAATCAGAAATCGATTCTCCGGATAATCGCGGCATAGATGCTCGACGGCTCGAAGATCGGCCTTGCCCGCAGCATCGCCGGCCAGGCGTATCGCGGGGTTCACTTGATATCGCGGGCCAATCATTAGCGAAAGGGGTATATCGAATTCACGGCAAGAAGGCAGAACAGCCTGCTTTAGCAATTCCGCTCTGGTGCTTTCTTCCGGAAACTGGAAAGTATCGGGAAGCGAACAAGCCATGTAGACCGGCTGCATTCGTTGGAACCAGTCGGCCAGAAATCGCCGCATCTCCGCTATCGTTTGCCCGGCGAGGTCTTCCTGAACACGGTATCCGGCGGCGCTCACCTTTTCCCAGTGTTGCGTCCATTTGTTCAAGATACGGTCGAGCCGCAGGACCGCATGAAATTGTGAATCGCTCTCGATTTTTTTCTTCCATAACGGAACTTCCGCCGGATCAAGTGGATCGTTTGTCATGACTACTTCGCTAATACCCGCCAGCGCAAATACACGCCGGATGTGCTGGCGCAGATCCTGATTCGCGAAGAAGTCGCGTGCTTCTTTCAAACTTGTCGCGTGGGTGTCCAGTCCAAACGCGGCAAGCACCGCTACGATGCCGCGAGTCGCTTCCGAGATGGGGGTATTTTCGACAAATAGAGTGCGCCAGATTAGATCGGCTTGCTCATGCTTCGATTTCGTCCAGTACTGGCCAGGGGTGACGGACGAGAAGCGGAACAGTTCCGCTTCCAAATAATGATAGGTCAGCAGCTCGTCAATGCCCCAGAGCCCGAGGTTTCCTAGCGAAGGTTCGAACAAATGCGTGTGAACGTCAATGAATGGAGTATTCTTCAGCTCTTCCACCACTGCGGGACTAATCTGTTCCAACGTGAGCTTCCCCTCAGGAGCGGAACTTGTGTTATGGAGTGTTGTTGTAGTCATTTGGGCTCTCACGATGGATTCTAACGAACGTCCGCGGCGAAGGGATATGCTGACAAGCCTGAGCGGCGCGTTTTTCGCCTGCGCTGCTGCTGAATCGGCCGTTTCGGGCGGAACGGCTGTGCTCGTGAGTGTACCCAACCGGCGCATCTTATCTGTTCAGGGAAACGAGATCGCCCGGCGCTGGGTCAGCGCTCCCGGTTCTACGATGAAGCCGCTAAGCTTACTTGCGTTGTTGGATGCGCACAAGCTGACCGATCGGGATGAGTTCGAGTGTCCGGGCGAACTAGTGCTCGGCGGCCGCCGTTTGAACTGCTCGCATCCGCGAATAACCGTTCCGATGAATGTAAGCAGGGCTATTGCGTATTCTTGCAACTGCGCAGTGGCGCACTGGACGCAACGCTTTTCCCCCGGCGAACTGGCAGCATTCCTAACGCGATCCGGATTGAGCTCTGTTCGTTTCGAGTCGGATGTACAGCAACAATTGCAAGCATTGGGAGAAGAAGGCGTGAATGTAACGCCGCTTGAATTAGTAATGGCATATCGGCGCATAGCGTTGCGCGAGGCCGATCCGAAGATTGCGCCGGTCCTGGAAGGTATGGAAGGCGCGGTAGAGTTTGGCACAGCGCAGCATGCCGGTTTGAAGCGCATCAAGGTAGCGGGCAAGACCGGCAGTGTGCGGATGAGATCGGGATCTCATGCCGCTTGGTTTGCGGGATTCGCGCCCAGCCGTTCACCGGAAGTGGCAGTTGTGGTACTCGTGCAAGGGCGCTCCGGCGGATCGGACGCCGCCCCTATCGCAGCGCATGTGCTGCGTGAGTATTTCGGAGAGCGCGCTTGATGCGGCTAATACTTCTTTTTGTCACGGCGACAGTGTTATGCCGTGCTGAAGTGACATATCGAGTGCGGCTGGGCCCCGATGAAGGGAATCGTATTATCACGTTGACAGCCGAAAAATATGTCGCCGCGGTACTCGCGGGTGAGAGCAGCACGTTTCGCAATGAGGAAGCACTCAAAGCCATGGCGGTTGCGGCTCGAACTTACGCGGCTCGTATGCGGGGGCGGCATGCCGCCGAGGGGTTCGACTTTTGTACTACGACTCATTGCCAGAGAGTCGATTTGCGCGATGTAACCGGCAGGCTGGTGCTAGCCGCCCGCGACACTGCCGGTCAGCTTCTGTGGTTTCAGGGTGAGCCTGCTTTCGCCGTCTACACAAAAAGCTGCGGGGGTGAAGCTGAATCAGGGACGGCGGTATGGCCTGACCTGCAAGCTCCCTATCTGCGGGTACACTCCGATCCGTATTGCGTTCGAACCGGATCCCAACTGTGGACCTGGTCGGCTACACCGGACCGGATCGCTCTTGCGCTTCGCGCTTCTAACTTGAAACTGCCGGATGGTCTTGAAACAATCTCCGTTGTCGACAAAACAGCATCCGGCCGCGCGAAGACCTTGTTGCTGTCCGGACAGCGCACGGTTCTAATCAGCGCCAGTTCATTGCGATTCGCGATTGGGAGATTTTTCGGCTGGAACACAATGCGGAGTGATCCTTATCAGGTGCAGACATTGGGGGAGGGCATTGTCTTCCGCGGTACGGGCGAAGGACACGGCGTCGGTCTTTGCCAGCGAGGCGCTGATGAGATGGCTTCGGAAGGATCTTCCTATCGCGAAATCCTTGCGTTCTACTATCCGGGAACTTCAGTTGGAACCACCGCGCGCGAGTTTAATTGGACACGGCTCGGCGGCGAGGAGGTCACGGTCTTGACAACAAGGCCCGACTCAGGTCGTAACGTGCTCTCAATCGCGGAGAATCTGCGGCGCAATTGGGAATCCAGGCTGAAGTGGACTGATGCGCGGGAAATTACAATTCGCGTGTATCCAAATCTCGATTCATTTCGAAATGCAACCGGTGAACCGGGGTGGGTGGCTGCTCGCACCTCGGGGTCGCACATCGAAATGCAGCCGGCCGATGTGCTCGAAAATCATGGTGCGCTGCCGAGCACGCTCCGGCATGAGATCCTGCACGCGTTAATCGAGATGCACGCCGCGCCTGGCGTGCCGGTTTGGTTCCGCGAGGGTTTGGTCGAATGGCTAACCAATCCTTCTGACCAAACTGCACAGGCGCGACTAATAAGCGATGCGGATCTTCTGCAAAGAGGCAATCGCGTAAGGGCTGAGCGTGCTTATGCCTTAGCAGAATCTCGTGTACGCGAGCTGGTGAGCCACTACGGAGCCGATGCCGTACTGAGTTGGGTGGCGCGCGGCCTGCCGGAAGAAGTGAAAAACTCAAGCGTCAATAGCCCCGCAACAAACAGCAGGTAACCGATGCCCAGCCGCGCCGCAAAGCTGGCGAACTGACCGCCGAAGCTGTCAATATGCGGAACCCAGTGGACGAGTCTCAGCGGCACCCAGATTGCACAGAGTAGTAGCGCGCAAACTTCTATCCAATAGAGAACACGCCGGCTAGGTGCGAGGGAGCGCCAGCGGATTCCTCGCCAGCCCTCCGAGGCCGCTCCCGCCGCAAACGGCAAGAAAATGACCGGAACAACAATCCAACGCAGAATCCAGATGAACACATGAAATCCACGTTCGACCGCTGACGGCGGAACGGGTTTGCGCAGCTTCATTGTGCTGTATGACCCAATGACAAACGCATTATGCCGGAAGGAATCATGCCACCAGGCGAGCAGAGCGTAGATGATTATCGCTACGACCGCGAGCACAAACAGTGGCAAAAGATGGCGGAGCGTTCGCCGGGCCGCCTGACCAAAGCTCAGATTTTCCACTCGATTGAACTGCGTAAATGCCGTACCGTGAAGCCACGCCACCCCGAGTATAAAAATCACCAGAACCACGGCACTGGCGAATAGATGCAGGCCATCCGATTCGCTCATGCCCAGCCAGCGATAGCCTAAATAAAGCAGTAGCGCATTCCCGATCAGGTGAGCGATACTGATACCGGAAATCCGCCGGCTCATCTGACCTCCAGAGTGCGCGCTTCCGTCGTGGCCTGATGCTCGGGCTGATACATCGGCTGCACACGCGCCGGGCTTACGTGAAACAGGCCAGGATTCACAACCCGCAGCAGATAGAAATACTGCTGCTGACCCTCCCGGAAGTAGGTTTGGAAAATCGCCATGCGATTGTCATGTAGCTCGCGGCGAGTAAACCAGTATTGCCACCAGGGCGGCTTATTCGCGATCTGATAAAGATCGTCGTGCTCGGTGAATTCGGTTCCGGCCGGAATCGGATCTTCCACCATCAAGTAGCGCCAGTCGGAACCCGTCACAGTGAGGCGCACGGCAACGATGTCGCCCTGCGCTACAGCTCCGCTCAGCGAATTGAGATTGTAAACGATGTGATCGCCTTCGTGAGTTGGTTCCAGACGGAAATAATCGCGCAGCACATTGAGTGAAATAGCGCCCTTCTTCTCAAAGCGTGCCTTTTCGGAATTGTGAACGGCGGAAATCGAATAGTAGAGCCGCCCTTGGCCCTGGCTGTTGATTTGAACGTCGTTTTGATCGGATCTTAGTTTTGATTCATCGAGCACCAGCTCTGTCGCGCTATTTGTATTGGAATTAAAGGCGTGCGTGTAGGCCGTCTGGCCGTTCACCGACACGGTAGCCGTAAAATCCGGATGCAGCTCGTTTGTCGTCTTAAGATAATCGGCCAGACCGTAGATCACCATCGCGGTCTGTTTCGTCGATGACCACCAATAACCTTCGTCGCGATGATTGACCAGCCAAAGCGCCGCTTTCGGCAGCAGCGGGCTGTTTGCGCGCTGGCGGGTGAGCAGCTTCATCGCATATGCGGTCGCCTCGGGAGTAACATCGGCGCCGAAATCCAGCATTTCGTCGCGGCTGGCCGGCCACCATGCTTCGCTCTCGTTCTGGCGAACCGCCTTTTCGAGTTGTGAGGCAAGCTCGACGGCGCGCGAATCTTTCATTTGGTCGAGCGCGAGCCCAAGTATCGCCACCCCATA
>DAISJE010000338.1:0-5529 GCA_036821665.1 Bryobacteraceae bacterium
TTCTCGAACAGCCGGGCGAGGGCGCCCGGCGCAGCTCAGGGAGCTGCCCCACCAAGTAGTCACTGGGATATAACGCACGCAAGTACAATAAGACCGTGCGGAGCCTGCTGGCAATACTGCTGTTGAGCGTAATCAACCTGCCGTTGATTACTCCTGCAGTCATCGGGAAAGCACAAGCTGTTTTGCCGCCCTGCTGCCGGAAGGCCGGGAAACACAAATGCGCGCTGGAGCGGGCGGCGCATGGTGTGCAGAACGAACGTTCCGGCTGGAGCATCGGCGCGAGATGCCCTTTTACACCGACTTATCGGACGCTTGCCACAAGCCCGCATAGATTTTTACTGAACAGGTCGCGGCCGTGCTTTGCTCACGCAAGGTCGGTTTTCACACCTGAGGTCCGCGCTTCATTTTTCGGGCTACTGCCGTCTGGACGGGCCAATCACAAACGCGGCCCACCCGCTCTGCTCGCTTAATCCATTCGCAGTTAATTCCTTTTTCTTGCAGGCAGCGTGTATACATGCGGCCGCGATTGGTGAGCTATGAGAGCGTACACAACAATTGGTCTTATTTTTTTGTTAGGAATACCGGGATACGCGACGATCTTCAGCACTGTCCGAGGTATTGTGCATGACCCGAGCCACCGCCCGATTCAGGGGGCGGAAGTCGTGCTACACGCTAAGAACTCGGCGTACACACAAAGGACGGCAACGGACACGGAGGGAGCTTTCGACTTTACTGCGGTGCCTGCCGGCGACTATACCGTTTCTGTGTCTCATCCTGGTTTTGCGGAAGAAGAGCAGGCACTAGCGGCGATGTCCGGTTCCGCGCCGGTGATTCATTTTCAGCTTTCGCTGGCATCTCAGAAGGAATCCGTCACAGTCGCGGAGACACCGGAGGCGATCAATCCGCAGTCGATGACCACAACCACAACGGTTACTCGCCAGGACATTGCAGCAGCACCCGGCGCCAGCCTAAGTAACAGTCTGCAGATGATCACGAACTACGTTCCGGGCGCGTACATGACACACGATCAATTGCACGTCCGGGGCGGGCATCAAGTCACCTGGGCGATTGATGGAATACCGATTCCCGATACGAATATTGCCAGCACGATCGGCTCGCCGATCGATCCGAAAGATATTGACACTTTGGAGGTGCAGCGGGGTGGATATTCCGCCGAATATGGCGACCGGACATATGGCGTATTCAACGTAGTGCCGCGAACGGGGTTTGAAAGTGACCGGCAACTGGAATGGAACACCACTTACGGCACCTTTCATCAAACGGATAACCAGCTTAATTTCGGCAGCCACACGGAGCGGTTTGCCTATTTCGGCAGCATGACCGGGAATCGCAGCGACTACGGACTGGAAACTCCCGGACCCGAAATTCTGCACGATCGTGTTTGGGGGCTTGGCGGTTTCGGCTCGCTTATTTTTAATGTGAGCCCGTCGGATCAGCTTCGTTTTGTCGCATCGTCCCGGAGCAGCGACTACCAGATACCCAACACGCCCGATCAGAATGACGTCGGGATTCGCGATGTGGAACGCGAGCGTGACGCGCTTTCAACGTTTACGTGGGTACACACATTTTCGCCGAACCTGTTGTTCACAGCCGCGCCCTTCATCCACTTCAACCGCGCGAATTACGACGGCGACGCGAACGACACGCCGATCAGCACGACTCAGCACCTGGATTCCACCTATGCAGGCGCGCAAGTCGCATTGAATGCAGTTACGGCCCGGCATGATGCACGAATCGGGTTCTACGGCTTCGGTCAACACGACGACGAATATATTCATTTACTGGCGAATGACGAGTCCGGAGATAAAGTAACCACGGAACGGGCTCTCAACGGCTATCTGGGCGCGGCGTTTATGGAAGACCAGTTCAAGTTGATGCCCTGGCTGACCGTGACCGGCGGGCTGCGGCTGACGCATTTCTCCGGTGGCGTTTCGGAGAACGCAGCCGATCCACGAGCGGGCGTGGCGGTTCGCGTGCCGCACATTAACTGGGTGCTGCGAGGGTTTTACGGAGCTTACTATCAGGCTCCGCCACTCTCTACCATTTCCGGTCCCTTGTTGAATTATGCGGTGGCCCAAGGCTTAGGAGTGATCCCGCTGAGGGGCGAACGCGATGAAGAAAACCAGGTTGGCCTGACGATTCCGCTGCGTGGGTGGAGCTTCGATTTCGACAGTTTTCGCCTGCGCGCGACGAACTATTTCGACCACAATGCTCTGGGCAATTCAAATGTCTTTTTTCCAATTACGATTGCGGGCGCGCGAATCTGGGGACAGGAGCTGACGATACGATCTCCACGAATTTTTCATCGCGGGCAGGTTTCACTCGCGTATTCGCATCAACACGCAGAAGCCGAGGGCGCGATTACGGGAGGCTTGACTGATTTTTCGCCACCTGAGGATGGTTATTTTCTACTGGATCACGATCAGCGCAATACGCTTCATGCAAATTTCCAGTGGAATCTGCCCTGGAGAATGTGGGCATCAGGAGGGTTGTACTACGGTTCCGGATTTACAGACGGAAGCGTCGATTATCCCGCGCATCTGGAGCCGCACACAACCGTGGACCTGTCCGTGGGTAAAACCTTCGGCGAGAGATGCTCGATTTCCCTGAACGGGCTGAACATCGCGAACCGTCGATTTCTGTTGGATAACAGCGAAACTTTTGGCGGAACTCACTATGCGGAGCCGAGGCAGATTTGGGTGCAATTCCGCTATCGGTTCCATCTGTAATGCCAGCTACGGCGAAGACTGCGCTTATGCTAGCCTAGCGGTAATTCAATGAGCCTTTTTCGCAAAAAATCGCTGACGGCACTGCTGGATCAGGCAAGCCACAGCACATTAAAGCGCACGCTCACGGCGAAGAGCTTAATCGCGCTGGGAATTGGAGCTATCATCGGCGCGGGTCTGTTCATTCGAACGGCCGCTGCCGCGACGCAGGCATCCGGTCCGGGCGTGACCATTTCATTTATTATCGCGGCGATCGGCTGCGCATTCGCAGGACTGTGCTATTCCGAGTTTGCTTCGATGATTCCGATTGCGGGGAGCGCCTATACATACGCCTACACCACCATGGGCGAATTGGTGGCGTGGATTATCGGTTGGGCGTTGGTTCTGGAATACGCGCTAGGCGCTGCAACGGTCGCGATTGGCTGGAGCGAGTATCTAAACAATTTGATGGGATGGAGTATCCCGTACCAATGGTGTCATTCGCCGATGCAGGTTTCATCGACGGGTGTACACGGCATTTTTAACGTACCGGCGCTATTTATCATCCTGTTGCTCACAATTCTGCTGATGAAAGGCACCCAGGAATCGGCAACGGTCAATGCAATTATCGTTACGTTAAAGGTTGCGATCGTCATCGTTTTTATTGTGGTTGGCTGGCATTTTGTTCGTTCGACCAATCTGATCCCATACACAATTCCAGCCGGTACACCGAATCACGAGGGAGTTTTTCAGCACGGTTGGGGCGGGGTCCTGGGCGGAGCCGGGATTGTATTTTTCGCCTTTATCGGCTTTGATGCCGTCTCAACGGCTGCTCAAGAAACAAAGAAACCCGAGCGTGACATGCCGATCGGCATTCTCGGATCGCTGGCAGTTTGTACCGTGCTCTATATCCTTTTCGCGTACGTGCTCACAGGCGTGTGCCACTGGAGTGAGTTTGCGGTGGCCGGCAAAGAGGCCTCCGTCGCGTACGCAGTGCAACACTATATGCCCGGATTTCAGTGGCTGGCAACGGCAATTACGGTTGCAATACTGCTTGGATTTTCGTCGGTGATTCTGGTGATGCTGCTAGGCCAAAGCCGGGTTTTTTACACGATGGCCAGCGACGGCCTGTTACCGCGCGTGTTCTCCGATGTCCATCCAAAATTTCGCACGCCCTACAAGTGCAATATCATCTTGTTCCTTTTTGTCGGAGCTTTTGCGGCGATAGTTCCAGGCGATGTAACGGGAGATTTGACGTCGATCGGCACATTATTTGCGTTTTCGCTGGTGAGCATTGGCGTGTGGATCATGCGTCGCCTTGAACCCTCCATTCACCGGCCATTTCGGACGCCCTGGGTTCCTGTGGTTCCAATTCTCGCCGTGATTATTTGCGGAGGGATGATCGCATCGCTCGAACGCAGAACACAACTTACCGCGCTCGCCTGGATGATTTTCGGATTGTTTATTTATTTCTCATACGGGAAGAGCCATAGCCAGCTCAACGCAGTCCCTTTGGAGAGCCCGGAAAAGATTCTGCAGTGAGTTTATACAAGTCCGGCTAGCGAACCGGTGCGCGGCGTTCAGCGCTAATCGCCGTTCCGGCATTATGGACGGCGTTTCCGGTTTGTCGAAGCGACGTTATGACCGAGTCTCGCGATACGCGCCGAACAATCGGATCCACCAGCCAGCGAAGCGAAACAGGAATGTCCCGGCTCAGCGCTAGCGCCTCCAGTTCTACGTACACGCCGCCGTCACGCTCTTCGAAGCGTGTAATGCTCGAGAGACGCCAAATCAAGCCGCTTCCCTCGTCCTCGGAAAGTTCGTGTTCGCCCGGTCCGCCATATCCTTCTATCTCTCGCAGGCGGGTCGCATGAGCGATGCTGTAATAGCGGTGGTGGTCAACCTGAAAATAGGTCGTTTCATAATCACCGTCGAGAGCCGTTTTCAAAAACGACGCCTTGTTCATCAGCAGCATGGAAAAACGGTCATCCATGTCGCCATGTGCGATCGTTTTCGAATCGAGCACAGTTGGCCGGTAGAAATCGCTATATCGGACGTAATCGCGAACAATACCCAGAACGCCTCGGATGGTCGTACGGGGAATAAAGGCCGCACCGATCCAATCATGGACCAATCCGCCAGGCACTCTCTTCGGAATATGAGGACCGGCAGGCGCTACGACGATCTCGCCACTCCGGACTTTAGCGAGCCGGCCCGGATTTTCATCTAGCCAAAGGAAATGGCCGCCCGGAGCAAGGCGCTTTTCCATCTCGGCGTCCGCGGTTCGGACATAATCTTCCCAGGCGCGCAAGGTTTTCGGCTGCAGTTCGGCGGCATTAGCAAACAAGCCCACCGAGCAAAGGAGCAGCCCGAGCATACGGGCGCATCTCATGACTGCCACCCGCCTCCCAAAGCTTTGTAAAGCTGTACGACGCTGAGCAATTCATTCAGCTTGATCTGCCGAAGGCTCAACTCGGCGTTAAATAAATCGCGGTCGGCGTCCAAGGCGTTGAGTTCCGTATCCACGCCGCCCCGATAGCGTACGTAAGCCAGCCGTTTCCGGTCCTGTAACGCCGCAACCAGTGCTTCCTGCTGCACGCGGCTCTCGCGCACTCTTTGATGTGCGATCAAAGCGTTCGATACTTCGGTAAAGGCAGTCTGAATTGCCTTTTGATATTGATTCAGAGCGCTGTCTCTTTGCGCTTCCGCCAGCCTTACATTCGATCTGATACGGCCCGCCGTGAATATGGGTTGCGTGAGCTGCGGAACGAAGCTCCAGGCGCTATTTGGGCCGGCAAACAAC
>DAISJE010000339.1:0-5525 GCA_036821665.1 Bryobacteraceae bacterium
CCGAAGCGCAGCGTGCGTCCGCGTCGCTCTTTGAACTAGCGCCGGCACTGAAGGGCACGTACACCGGGCGGCTGTCGCCGTTTATTCAGAATTCCGTAACAGACGAATCCGCGGACGCCTCCGCTTGGATGGGAAAGCTGCCGCGCCAATCCTATACTCCTGCCAAACTCGAGCAACTCGAGGACGGCCAGGGCCCGGTCTACCACTCAAACGAATCTGCTCGCGGCGGTACTGCCATTATTAAGTCCCAATCGCAATGTCCGTTTCGCGCCTTCGCCGAATACCGGCTTAATGCGCGACCTTTGGAGGAGGCGGCTCTCGGTTTTGACGCGCGCGAACGCGGCGGTTTTCTTCATAAAGCGTTACAAATTGTCTGGCAGCAGCTCGGAAGCCAGCTCCGGTTGCGCAACATGCCCGCGGATGAGCTTTCTCACCTCGTCGAAAGCGCGGTTGCTGAGGCGGTGCAGGAAAATCACTTCGAGCCGTTTCATCAAATCGCATCCGGCGCGGAACGGCAAAGGCTTCGCGACCTTATCCTGTTGTGGCTCGAAATTGAGCGCTCCCGCAAATTTCCGTTTACGGTCGAAATTGTCGAAGAAGAGCGCTGTTTTGAAGTGCCGGGTCTTCGTTTGCGCTTGCGGGTCGATCGTATCGACCGGCTTCAGAACGGAAACCTGGTGCTCATCGATTACAAAAGCGGATCGATGTCGCGCAATAAACTGAAGTGTCCCAGGCCGCCCGAACCACAGTTGCTCGTCTATGCTTCGGCGATGGAAGGAACCGTCGATGGAGTCTTCTTTGCGGAGCTGCAGGCGCGCGATCCTCGCCCTATCGGCATTTCGCGTGAAAAGCACTTCGATAGCAAGAGCGTGGATGTGAAGGGTCTCGAATGGGATTCCTACCTCGGCGACTGGGAATCCGAAGTCGTTCGGCTGGCGAATGAGTTTGTGCAAGGCTACGCTGCGGTTCATCCAATCAGCGGCGCTTGTGAATACTGCTCCGCAAAACCAATTTGCCGGGTAAATGAAGTGGGCGGTGGGGAGGACCCGGCGAGTGATCAATGACCGGCAAGAACGCGAACGAGCGCTCGATCCTTCGCAATCGTTTATTGTCGAAGCCCCCGCCGGCTCCGGCAAGACTGGCTTGCTAACCCAGCGCTATTTGCGTCTGCTGAGTGTCGTCGATCGCCCGGAATCCATTGTGGCCATGACCTTCACACGCAAGGCAGCGGCGGAGATGCGCGCGCGTATTCATGACGCCTTGCTTGCCGCGCAGAATCATGCGCCGCTTTCGAGTGAGCATGAACTGCGGACGCGCGATCTGGCGCTGGCCGCTCTCCGCCGGGATCGGGAGAAGAATTGGAACCTGTTGGTGGATACCGGCCGGCTGCAGATACAAACCATCGATTCGCTCTGTGCCATGCTAGCGCGCCAGATGCCGGTTGCATCGGGTTTCGGCGGAGTGCAGGAGATCGTCGAAGATGCCCGCGAGTTTTACCGGCTGGCGGCTCGGCGCACAATTCGGGCCCTCGCGGAAGGAAACCAGGAAGACCGGGCGCTCTTCTATCGTGCATCTCTGCACTTCGATAACAATCTCGCGTTGCTGGAACGGCAGATTGCAGAGATGCTGGAGCAGCGCGACCAATGGAGCCATCTCGCGGTCAGCGATTCGGACCCTCTGGTCGAAGAGTTTAGCCGGCTGCTTGTTCAGGGCCACGCCGCTCTTCTTGAAGTTTTTCGCGAACGCTCCATCATTGACTTTACTGAGCTCACTCGCGCCGCGATATCGGCCTTGGGTTCGCCGGAGCAGCCTAGCGATCTGCTCTACTGGCTCGATTATCGAATCGAGCATCTGTTAGTCGATGAATTTCAGGACACCTCGCATGCGCAATACGATCTGATTAACGCGCTTACCGCGCAATGGTCCGACGGCGACGGCCACACGTTGTTTGTAGTGGGCGATCCCATGCAAAGCATCTATCGCTTTCGCGGCGCGGAGGTGTCGTTATTCCTGCAGAGCTGGCGCGACGAACGCCTGGGTAGCGTTCGGTTGAACCGTGTTTCGCTCAATACGAATTTTCGGTCCACGCCCGAGATTCTGGCGTGGGTACAACATCAGTTTGAGCCGATCATGTCGGACGATGCGAGTGGCGGAATCAAATTCCGGCCGTCTACGGCATCCCGGCCGTCCGGCGGCACACATCCGCGATTGGTTGCGTTGATTGACGATAAGGGCGGCGACGAAGAAGCCGGCGTCCTGGTGAAGATCGCAGACGACGCGCTCCGAAATGGCACGGTAGCAATTCTCGTCCGGAGCCGGTCGCATATCGCGCGCATTCTGCCCGCCTTGCGCGCCGCGGGCATACGCTATGAGGCCATAGAAATCGATGAACTGCAAAAGCAGCAGCACGTCATCGATTTACTTTCACTGACTCGTGCCATTTCGCACCTTGCGGACCGGCCGGCGTGGCTTGCCTGTTTGCGAGCGCCTTGGTGTGGATTAACCCTGAACGACTTGTCCGCATTAGCGGAAAACGAGCCGAGTCGTACTGTCTTCGATCTGCTTTCGGACCCGAATCGTATTGGCGGCTTATCTCCCGAAGGCCGCACGCGCGCTGTCCGGTTTCAGGAAACTATCGCGCCTGCCATTGCGCAGGCAGGCCGCATGCCGCTTCGCGATCTGGTCGAGCGAACCTGGCTCGCCCTGGGCGGTCCGGCTGCCCTCCCGGCACAAAATCAGCAGGATGATATTGATACGTTCCTCGATCTGTTGGAGCAGATCGAACACGGCGGCATCATTCGCGATTTCAGCGCTCTTGAAGCGCATCTCGAATTTTTGTACGCCAAGCCCGCAAGCGGCGAAAATTATGTGCAAGTAATGACGGTTCACCAGGCGAAGGGCTTGGAATTCGGTACCGTGATCATTCCTCATTTAGCCGGTGGCGCCAGGTCTTCCGATCATGATTTGCTGATTTGGACCGAGTCGATCCAGCCGGATGGTTCGACTCGGCTTGATATTGCGGCGCAACCGCAGAAGCGCGTGAAAGATCCGAAATACGACGCCGTCAAACAAGAAATTCAACAGCGCGAGTTGCACGAGCTGAAGCGGCTGTTTTACGTGGCATGCACACGCGCTGAAAATGCGCTGTATGTGATCGGAAGCGCTAACACCAACAAGAGAGGCGATGGTTTCAATAAACCCGGAAGCAGCACATTTCTGGGCCTCATCTGGAGTTCCGTTGAGGAAGAATATCGGAGTGTACTTCGTCGTCGCATCCCCGCTGTTCACCAGCACGCTGGAAACGGGCACAATGCGCCCAGAACCATTCTCAACCGGCTTCCTGCAGCTTGGCGCGCGCCGCAGCTTGAGGCGTCTGTTCAATGGCAGCCGGAACTTCAACATGCGACTGCATCGGCACGAAAGATCACGTACGAATGGGTCAGCGATACCAGCCGGCACGTCGGAACCGTAGTGCATGAACTGCTCAAACGCGCGGCACAAAATGGGGGCGAACTGTGGCAGGGCGACCGTGGCGGCGCTCTCTCGGCGATCGTGAAATCTGAACTTCTTCGTCTGGGAGTGCCTCACGCTGAATTACTCAAAGCGGAAGCGCAGGTTTCGCGAGCCTTGGGCAATATGTTAGCCAGCCGGCGCGGCCAATGGATTCTGCAAGATCACGCCGAGGCTCGGTCCGAATTGCCGATTGCGGGCAGGATTCAAGACAAGTTGATCAGCGGCACTATCGATCGAATGTTTCGCGACGAGCGGGGCCGCTTTTGGATCATCGATTACAAAACCAGCGAGCATCAGGGCGGGCGGCTGGAGAAATTTCTCGATGAGGAACAGCGCCGCTACCGGCAACAACTCGAGAGTTATGCGCTTCTGATGTCCCGCATGGTGGATGGTCCTATCTCGCTCGGATTGTATTTTCCATTATTGGACGCGTGGCGGGAATGGCAGTTTGAAGAAGAACAGATTGCGGTCGAATCTTACACTGGTAGCTAAATGCCAACCAGACTGACCGCCAACGTAAAGGCAGGCGGGTGCGCGTCAAAACTCAGTCCTAAAATTCTCGACCGTGCTTTGCGATCAGTACCGCGCGTCACGAACGAGAAAGTGCTGGTTGGTTTCGATACCGCGGACGACGCTGGCGTATACGATCTGACTCAGGCCGGCGGGCAGCCGCTCGCGATGGTTCAGACGGTAGATTTCTTCACGCCTATTGTTGACGACCCATACGTCTTCGGCGGCATCGCGGCAGCGAACGCCTTAAGTGATATCTATGCCATGGGTGGGCGTCCGGTAACCGCGCTGTCTCTGGTGGTCTTTCCCGCAAAAGGCGATATTCACGATCTGGAAGCCATTCTCAAAGGCGGCGCGGACAAGATTCATGAGGCGGATTGCGTCATACTCGGTGGGCACAGCATCAGCGAAGATGAGGTCAAATTCGGCTATGCAGTCACTGGCTTGATACAGCCGGATCGCATTCTAACCAATGCCAACGCGCGGCCCGGCGATGTTCTCGTTTTTACGAAACGGATCGGCACCGGCGTCATCTCGACGGCGCTAAAAAAAGGAGTCGCTTCCGAGGAGCATGTCAACGGCTCCATTCAACAGATGCTCACGCTTAATCGCGGCATTTGTGATGCGATGCTCTCAGTCGATGTTCACTCCTGCACCGACGTTACGGGATTTGGTCTGCTCGGCCATGCGCGTGAGATGGCGCTTGCCGGCAATGTCACGCTTGAAATAACCGCCAGCGCAATACGTTTTCTTCCCGGTGCCATTGAATATTCTCAAACCGGAGCGCATTCCGGCGGTCTGAACAATAATCGCGATTTTGTCGAGAGCTGCGTCATCATGGCGCCCGAAATTCCGGCAGAAATTCAAGCGCTTTTATACGATCCGCAAACTTCCGGCGGCCTGCTAATCTCTTTAGCTGAAAATGAGGCGAAACGTTTGCTCGAACAACGGCCGGAAGCGTACGTGATCGGCCGCGTCACGGAGAGGCAAACAAAACCCATCGAGGTGAAAGCCTGAAGAAGCGCACAAATCCGCTCATCATTGCGCTGGATGTCGACAACACCCAGGATGCACTGCTGCTTGTCGATAAAATCGGACCCGCCGCCGATTTCTACAAAGTTGGCATGGAGTTATATGCGGCAGGCGGAATGCAATTCGTTTCCCAACTGAAGTCGCTTGGCAAACAGGTCTTCCTCGATCTGAAACTCTACGACATCAGCGAAACCGTTAAACGCGCTACGCGCAAAATCTGTCAGACAGGCGCGCCATCTTTTCTTACTGTGCACGGGAGCCGTGCGGTCATGCAGGCCGCAGCCGAAGGACGAGGGGACAGCCCAACTCAATTACTGGCCGTTACGGTTCTGACGAGCTTCGATCAAGATGACCTCGCTGATTTTGGTTACAGCGTTCCTGTATCGGAGCTGGTCGACCTGCGCGTAAGCAAAGCAAAGGCCAGCGGTATGGACGGTATCGTCTGCTCACCACTGGAAGTCGCCCGTGTT
>DAISJE010000340.1:0-5525 GCA_036821665.1 Bryobacteraceae bacterium
TGTGAACGAAGGACGGGCCATGCTGGCTGCCGCCCGGAAGCACGAGCGCGTCGTTCAGGTGGGATTACAGCGGCGCAGCACGCCGCATCTGGTGGAGGCCAAGGAACAGTTCATCGACAAAGGAAAGCTTGGAAAGATTGCGCTGGTGGAGGTGTATTGCTATTACCACATGCGCGCCAGCGGGAACCCGCCTGATACCGCGCCGCCCGCCTATCTCGACTATGAAATGTGGACCGGTCCCGCTCCCATGCGGCCTTACAATTCGCTGGTCCATCCGCGCGGTTGGCGCGCCTTCATGGAATACGGAAACGGGATCGTGGGCGATATGTGTGTCCACATGTTCGACATGACACGCTGGATGTTGGGATTGGGATGGCCGTCGCGCATCTCATCGACAGGCGGCATTCTGGTTGATAAGGCGAGTAAGGCAAATATTTCAGATACACAAACCGCGACGTTCGACTTTCCGGATCTACGGGTTGTGTGGCAGCACAGAAGTTGGGGCGAATCAGCCGACCCGAACTATCCCTGGGGCGCGACCTTTTACGGCGACAAAGGCACCCTGAAGACCAGCGTTTACAGCTACGATTTCATCCCGCAAAACGGCGGGGAGCCGGTTCATCGCAACGTTACCTATGAACTCGAGGAATATCCGGAAGACAAGACTGAGAAGGATCTGGAACGGCACGTCGCTCCGGCCGTCCGTTATCACATGAAGAATTTTCTGCACGCGATCGATACACGAACCAAGCCGGTTTCCGATATCGAGCAAGGATACATTTCTACGGCCTCCTGCATTTTGGCCAATGACTCCATGAAGCTCGGGCGCACGCTCACCTGGGATCCGCAGCAGCATAGAGTTATTGACGATGAGGAGGCGAATAAGCTACTCAGCCGGCCTTATCGGAAACCGTGGATACACCCGGATGCGTCCTCGCTGACTTAGAGAGCATTAGCAGATGTCAGCGAACGAGGCCATCAAAATTGGCCCACTTAAGCGGAGCGAACTCGAAGAAGCAAACCGCATCGTCAGCGTAGCGTTCGGAACTTTCTTGGGCGCGCCCAATCCCGCCGAGTTTATGGGTGATCGTCATTTTTTGAAGTCCCGGTGGAAGTCGCCGCATGTCGAAGCGATCGCGGCGCGCGAAGGCGGACGCCTGATCGGATCCAACGTCGTCACCCGCTGGGGTTCGTTCGGGTTCTTTGGCCCGCTAACCGTACTGCCCGAATACTGGGACCGTGGTGTGGCGAAGCGGTTACTCGAAGCCACCATCACCATTTTCGATAAATGGGGCGTGCGCCATACCGGGCTCTTCACCTTTGCACATAGCGCTAAGCACGTAGGCTTGTATCAAAAATTCGGTTATTGGCCGCGCTATCTTACCGCGATCATGACCCGAACGCCCGAAGATAAGTCAAACTCGCGGGGCGGCGCCAAGCTGCTTTCGAAGTTATCCCGTACCGAGCGTGAGCAAGCAATTCAGGCATGCAGGAAACTTACTCACGGAATCGATAAAGGTCTCGATCTGACGGGTGAAATCAAGGCATTGCTTGCGCAGCACACCGGCGAAGTTGTGCTGACTTACACGCGCAACACTCTCGACGGGTTTGCGTTGTGCATGATCGGGCCCGGATCGGAGGGCGGCGAGAAAATCTGTTACGTCAAGTTCGCCGCGGCGCGGGGCGGCTCGGGTGCTGGCGAGCGTTTTGACAAGCTGCTGGATGCTTGTGAGGCCTTTGCTTTTTCGCGGCAGGCAATGCTGGAGGCCGGCATGAACCTGGCTAGGGAAGATGCGTACCGGCGCATGCGCTCGCACGGATTTCGAGTCACGATGCAAGGAGTCGCCATGCAGCGCCCGCACGCGGACGGATTCAATCACGCGAATGCATACGTGATCGACGACTGGCGTTAGGTTTCTGAGCCGCGCGCGTCAGCAAGTGGGTATCATTGTCGCAACGCCGTTCCCGCATACTTCTTCCACATCGCCGGATCGTCCAGCATTCGAATAAAGAGGCCGCCCACCACCGACCGCGCCTGAAATCCAACCTGCTTGCCGGTTTTCGTGTCGTACCAGTCCGTTAACGGGACGCGGCTCGACGATTCATCCGCGAAACGGTATGCGGGCTCGAAGAACAATTGGAACTGCTGCTGCGAGGTCGAAAGGCTGGCGGTCCAAGTAATCCAATCGAGCTTCGTGTAATCGGCGCGGTTGTCCAGGGGCAAGCCGTATCGTTTCAGATGCTTTTCATAAAACGCGAGCTCCTTTTGCGCTACATCGGGCGGGAACAGATTCAGATGAAGCAGCTTGTCCCAGACCAGGTTGTATTTCTGGCTCCAAGTGCCCGGCTTGTCAAACGCCAACCGGAAGTGGTCACCATCATTGTCCTTCTGGACCCAAAGCCCGGCGTCTTTTCGCGCCAGCGCTATATATTCCTGCGCTACATCGCTATGGCCGAGCATTCCGGCCAATTTTCCATATGCGCCTAGCGCCAGAATCGCCTTGATCGAGAGGTTGGCGTTGTGGGCCAGATGTCCTGCGAAGTCATCCGTACTCAACTGATTCTCCGGATCGAAGCCTTTCGCTTTCAAATATTCGGCCCACTTCGTGAGCAGAGACCAATTCTGCCGTGCGAATTCGGCATTCCCTTCCACCTGGGCCAAACCAGCGGTCATGAGCAGCATGTTGCCGCTCTCTTCCACCGGCATTTGGTCTTCTTCCGAAGTTTCGCGGCCGCCGTATTGCTGCCCATCGGCCAGCGGATATCGTCCCAGATCGTGCGGCGCGAACGGGAATCGCCACCGCGGAAGGCTCGCGTACTCGAAGATTGGCTTGAGCTGCGCTTCAAGGAGATGCGGATTGAACAACAGGAAGAACGGCGAGCTCGGATAGGTCACGTCAACCGTATCTACGGAACCGTTGCTGAAATTTTCTTTCGAGAATAGAAGCGGCGATCCCTCGATATCCGCAGTCAACTTATGCGCGGCGAGAGTTTGCGGATACGCCAGGGCACAAAGCCGCGCATAATCCTCACCACCCGCGTGGCGTAAATCCGCCATTAGTTTTTCATCGAAACTCCGTCCTCTTTCATCGAGCGCCGGGTAATCGTGAAGCGCGGCGTGTAACATCTCAGCCGGGCCCTGCCCGTCGCGGTTCCAATAAGGCCGTAGTTTGCGATGGAAATACTCAATCGCGAAAACGTCATCGTATGCCAGGACCACATAGCGTGAAACCGGCGTCGCACTCACCGATCCCAGATCGAAAGACGCGGCCAGCACCGGCATGGATTCCGGATACGGCTCCATGGAACTAAGGTCGTCTGAATCGGGAAGCGTTCCCTTATCTCCAAATGCTTTCATGGTTTCGCGGCGTGTACTGGCGACCTCCGCGGTAGCGTTCCCAGGAGGCGCGACGAGATACAAATAGCCCCAGTCGATCCGCAAATTATCGCCCGATTTTTCGAGGACCGGCTGTTGCTGCGTCCCCATCCGGAGAATCTCGAGATCTCCTTCGCGATAGCGCGACCACGAGACACGTTCCTGAGGAATGTTCACAACGACGTCTGAACCGGCGTCGAAATAAACCTGAACGCGATGAGTGTTGCCGTCCGCCGACTGTACTTGCCACGTCAGATATGTTGCCGGGCGCGAAAGAACATCCAGGTCGGCAGGAAGGGCCGGGGTGAAGAATGTAAGCGTGAGCCGGACTCCGCCGCCTTCGAAAGAGTAAATCGTGTGCGTGGGAAGAACTTCCAGCCTGGTCTGTTGTAAAGCAGGGGAGTGCCGGGGCTCGGTCCCCATGAGCCGAAATATTTTGTCGTCGATGCGCACCAGGCTTGAGAGCGATTGAATGGTTCCGGTCCAATGCTTTGTCGGCGCGTCTGTAAGGTGATCCGCCATCGACCAAATGCTGAAATAGGGGTCATGTGGGACAAGGGGCACGGCGGGCGGCCGAAAGTCCGCGGCGAAAGCCGGCAGTGAAGCCGTAAATGCGCACCCGATCAGTAATTTCGATAAGTAATTCATGTTCTTAACGTCAGATTGAAGCGGCTATCGATAAAAGGGAATTGTAGGCTAAGAGCAGCGGTCGAACCTGATACGGTCACTGAAAACAACGATCACAGGCCTGAATCCGGCGTGACAGAACCAAAGAATCAGCCCCCACTCTCCCCCTGGCGTGAGCGCCTGCAGGCACTCAAGAACGTTCCGCCTGTTTTGAAAATTGTTTGGGATTCGGGCCGTTATGTAGTCGCTTTAGGCCTCTTATTTCGGGTTTTCGTTTCGCTTGTTCCGGTCAGCACGGCCTGGGTAACGGGGTTGATCGTCAATGAGGCCACCGCAATTTACTATCACCGTGCGGCGCTGTCCGCGCACCTATGGTGGTTAACGGCTCTGGAATTCGCGCTCGCGATTACCGGCAGCATTTTGGGGCGGCTAATCGATTACTATGACGCTGTCCTGGCAGATCGCTACATGCGCCATATCAGCATCCGCGTGATGGACCATGCCTCGCAGCTCGATCTGCAAAGTTACGAAGACCCAATCTTCTATGACCGGCTAGAGCGGGCTCGCGTACAGGCGACAGACCGGCTGGGGATGATTCAATCCATTGGCCGCCTGTTCCAGCAGACGATCACCGTGATCTCACTGTCTGTGGCGCTCGTCTATTTCTCGCCCTGGCTCTTGCTGGTGCTTGTTGCCTGCCTGATCCCAGCGTTTCTCGGTGAAAGCCATTTTGCATTCCTGAACTATGCAAAGAATTTCCGCCAGACGCCCATCAAACGTGAGCTTGATTATCTGCGCCAGGTCGGCGGAAGCAAGGAAGCAGCCAAAGAACTGAAATTATTTGGTCTCAGCCGCTTTCTTACGGATCGGTTTACAAATCTTTCGAATAAGATCTTTGACGAAAATATCGCGCTGTTTCGTCGGCGCTTAACAGCCGTTTCGCTGCTTTCAATGTTGAGCACGGCCGGCTACTACGGCGCGTATGCCTGGGCCATTTGGGAAACAGTTCTGAGGGTATTCAGCCCAGGGACGCTGGTATTTCTGGCTAATTCCATCATGAATGCGTCGAACAACATCTCGCAGATGTTTTCGACTCTTTCCAGCATTGCCGATCAAGCGTTATTCCTGACCGATCTTCTCGCGTTTTTCGAGATGCGGCCGACTGTCACATCTAAGCCCAACGCGTTGCCGGCGCCTCGCCCGATTACACAAGGCTTCGAATTTCAGGACGTATCGTTTGTCTATCCCGGCACCGAGCGCCGGGTGCTGGATCATCTGAATTTCCGTCTGGAACCGGGCGAGCGAATCGCTTTGATCGGGCAAAATGGCCAGGGCAAAACAACTATCGTGAAGCTGATAACCCGGCTTTACGATCCAACCAGCGGGCGCGTCTTGCTCGACGGAGTAGATTTGCGGGAGTACGATATCGATGACCTTTGCCGCGAGATCGGTGTCATATTTCAGGATTTCATGCGATACGAGATGACCGCTCAGGAAATTATCGCTGTGGGCCGGATCGAAT
>DAISJE010000341.1:0-5509 GCA_036821665.1 Bryobacteraceae bacterium
AAGAGGTTCGATACGTCGTGTGTGCGCCCGAATTTGTCCACGACTGAAGTGCCCGGATCGTTGCCCATGCGCACGGCGCCGACGAGGTGAGCGTAGCGGGATTCCTGCACAACTTCTTCGGCCCCCGCTGCCCACATCACTTCCATCACTATCTTCTTGCCGAATTCGATCAGCTTCTTATCATTGTCGTGCAGCGTAAAGGTGACCTTGGCAACGGGAATGCCGAACTGATCTTTCTCCTCCGCGAGTTCCACGCGGTTATCCGCCCATGGCAGGATTTCGCCCAACACACCCAGCGTCGCCCAATGGTTGTAATCCATGAGCACACGCCGCATTCCCCAGCCCCACGCACTTTTTGCCTTCATCATCTGTTTCGCAAATGCAATCGGCAGAGGCGCGACCGTTTGAATAGCAAATCCGCGCGCAAAACCGCGCGCCGGGTCGGTCTCATAGAAGTGCTCAGTCAGCGAGTGCGCCGGCGGTGCTTTATACATACGGACCAGATCTGCGAAGCGCCCCAACACTACATTGCCAGCCTGGGCCATTAAATAGCGGCCTACTGTGCCGCTACTATTCGCCAGTCCCGCTTCGTGGCCCGGACACGCGGAATTTAGTAAAAGCCGCGGTGTCTCGATGGCGTATCCCGAAACGATCACTGCCTTTGCGCGCTGGAAATGTTCGTGTCCGTCCTCGTCATAATAAAAAACGCCGTTTACGCGCCGTTTGTTTTCCATCGAGATCCGAAATGCCATTGAATGGTCGCGAATTTCCGCTCCGTATTCGATAGCTTCGGGTACGTGCGTGATCAGCGTGCTGGCCTTCGCCCCCACTTTGCAGCCCTGAATGCAGTAACCGCGGTAAATGCAGTGCGGACGATTCCCATGCGAGCCGGACAAAATCGCAATCGGGCCGCCGGCCACCACAGGAATGCCCAGTTTTGTGCATCCCCGGGTTAGCACATTGCCGATTTCGCCCACCGGATGAGGTCCGTATGGATAACCGTGCGGATCGCCCCAGGGAAAGTATGCTGGCCCGGCTACCGGTATTTCGCGTTCCAATAGCTCGTAATAGGGTTTCAGATCTTCATATGAAATCGGCCAGTCGGCGCCAAGGCCGTCTTCCGTGTACACACGAAAATCGGACGGATGAAAACGCGGGGCGAAAGCCGCCCAATGAACCGAGCCTCCGCCCACACCTTTACCGCTGTTGTTTTCTCCGAGCGCCAGCGGATCTTCGCCGCCCGTAATGCGCAGATCGGTCCAGTAGAGTTTGTGGGAGCCTTTCTCGTCGCTCACCCAATCGCGTTCCGTGTCCCAGAAGGGTCCCGCTTCCAGGCCGACCACGCTGAGGCCGGCTTTAGCGAGCCGCTGGCACAATACTCCTCCAGCGGAGCCGACGCCCACGACGCAATAGTCCACTGCTTCGGCATCTCGAAAATGGCGCATTTCCTTTAAGGAAATGCGCTGCATCGGCCCCAGTATCTTCGCGTCTTCGTGAGGCGGCTTAAAAGCACCGAGCAGCGGTACCTTCAATGCGTTCCTCCCTGTCCCGATGTGCTTCCCGGACCGGGTCCGGGTTCGTAGGCATCCGAGATCGAGTTGGGAGGGGCTTCCCAGCCGTAGGGCTGCTCGTCTACTTCCCACGGCTCCGGCAATCCGCCTTCCAACCTCGTGTAAGCGCGTGGATACGCGGGTCCGCCGAAGCCAATCTCGTCCCAGGCCCACGGATGCGCGTAGTAGACGCTTACGCAATCCTGCACCAACATATGCCAGAAGCGCTCGATAGACATCTTTTCCCAGATCTGATGCGCAGCTAGCTTCTTGCCATCGTGAATCGATTTCAAAATGAAATCCTGCTTCAAGGCATCAAGATCGACAAACGGCTGTTGATGAATAGCGCGCGCCGTTTCATCAATCGCGCGAATACCGAGCCGGTACGCATCGCGATCCGAAGGCATACCGGCGAACCGGTACCCGTCGATCTTGTTTTCATAAAGGCGTTCATCGATAAACGGCACGATCGGAATCATTCTTTCCGGTGTCCGATCGTCTTGTGGAAGTATGCGGTCGCAAATCGCCGTCATGGTCAGCAACTCTTCTTCTGTAAAGAACCGAATCTGCGGGACGTTATAAAGCCGGTCTTCCACCAGCCGGCGTGTAGTGGCATCCCAAAATGCACGCTGACCCATAATGTCGTAACCGGGATAGTAGCCAGGCTGTTGCTTCGGAGCAATCGGCCGGCCGCTTTTTGGATCGCGCACCCAGCTCTCGGCGCCGGTTTCCGGCTTAATCACGGCCTTCTCTCCGTAACAGGCTGGCGAGTAACCCGAGAGCCCCACATGCGGAAAAGAGCAACGGAGCAAAGATCGGTGGGCCATAGAGAATGTTGTATAGCCAGTGCTTCATGCCGCCCGACCGGCGCTTAATTCCGCGCGCGTGATAAAAGAAACCGACTGCACCGTTTACCGCAGCGACAGACGAACTAGCCGGCAGCAGCCGCTTCGCAACGCGTTCACTAAAAATTCCGCCGATGCAGGCGGCCAATTGGATTGGCGCCAGAATGACGGGTGTCCATTGTGCCCAGATGCGAAACCGGCTCTTGTAGTGCGAATACCAGGCCTCCACTCCCGAAAAGAAAGTCCATGCGGCAGCTACCGCGCAAAGATGTTTCTGAAAGCGGCCCTCATGCAACTCACGACGCCAGCCTTGGTAGCACGAATCTGAAACCTCCTTGGAGTCCTCTTCGCGCCGTAAGTAGGAAGCGAGAAAACCGAGATACGCCGCTGTACCAAACAGTAAGGGTGCGAAAATCGGCGGACCCATGATGACGTTAGTAAGGGGCAACCGCCACCCGCCCGGCTTTCGTTGAATGCCGCGGATATGAAAGCCGAATCCGATTACGCCATCCGCGAGCGTAATGGCCGATGTCCAGCGTAATATCTTTTCGGCTGCTCTGCGGCTGAAGACTGCGGCGAGCGCGGCACCCGTTAGCAAGCCGCTCAAGATAACCGGAGTGTACATGACGGGATTGCTGTAGCTGCCCTTATAGTGTTCGTACGCGACTTCCAAACCGCTGACGAAACTGGAAACTCCGGCGACCAAGGAAAGTGAACGCTGGAACCGCCCGTCTTTGATGTGTTCGTCGATTACGGCTAATGCCTGGTTCATTTAAATATGAGCTGGGGGCACTTAGACTGCCTCATTGCGTAGACGTGATGATTCCGGAACCGTTGCGGCCACGCTTCACTGCTAGAAGTTACAGTGCTCCGATGCCGGAAACCTTTTTGCGCCGTTACGTTGTGGTGCTCTTAAGGGTCTTAGATCTGGAGACCTCGAAATAATCATGGCCAAAACAACAGGCGACGTAATTATCGAAACTCTCATCGATTGGGGTGTTGACACCGTATTTGGCCTACCCGGCGACGGTGTGGACGGCATCATCGAAGCCTTTCGCAAACGACAGGACAAAATCCGCTTCATTCAAGTCAGGCATGAGGAAGCTGCGGCATTCATGGCCTGCGGATATGCCAAGTTCACGGGAAGATTGGGTGTGTGCGTTGCAACATCCGGACCCGGCGGCGTGCACCTGTTGAATGGCCTTTACGATGCAAAATTGGACGGCCACCCGGTGCTGGCAATCACCGGCATGCAGTTTCACGACCTCATTGGAACGCACACGCAACAGGACGTGGAACTCGACAAGCTTTTTGAGAACGTAAGTGTTTATAACCAGCGCATAATGGGAGCGGCTCACGCGCGTAACGTTGCCGAACTGGCGATAAGGACGGCGCTGGCCCGCAAAGGCGTCGCGCACATCACCACGCCCATCGACATCCAGAGCCAAACCGTGAGCGACGACGAACGTTCGAATCGGAATGTGCCCGGTCATGCTGACAGCACCACGTTCGCAATTGGATCAAGACAGCCCACCGGATATGAAATCGAGGCGGCCGCTGAGATCCTGAATGAGGGGAAACGAGTTGCGATTCTGGCCGGTCAGGGCGCGCTCCGCGCGGGCCGCCAGCTTGAACAAGTTGCGGAAAAGCTAGGCGCTCCGATAATAAAGCCGTTGCTCGGCAAAGCCGTTGTGCCGGACGACAGTCCGTACACAACGGGCGGGATCGGCCTGCTTGGAACGAAGCCATCCGAAGAAGCAATGAAGGAATGCGATACGTTGCTGATCGTCGGCTCGAGTTTTCCGTACATTTCTTTCTACCCGAAACCCGGCCAGGCAAAGTGCGTGCAAATCGACATGGATCCCACTCGGATCAGTATCCGATACCCGGCCGACGTCGGCTTAGTTGGCGACAGCCTCGAGACCGTCAACGCGCTGCTTCCTCATCTGAAAGAGAAGAAGAACAAATCCTTTCTTGAAAAGGCCCAAAAAGGTATGCGCGAATGGAACGATCTGATGCTGGAGCGTGGCACTCGAAAAGACGTCCCTATGAAACCACAAGTAGTGGCTTATGAGCTGGGCAAACGGTTGCCCTCACATGCCATACTCGCGGGCGATTCGGGAAGCAATACTACCTGGTGGGCGCGCCAAATTCCGGCGAAGTGGGGCCAGATGCATACGTGCTCCGGAAATCTTGCCACGATGGCCAATGGGTTCCCGTACGCTATTGCTGCCCAAATTGCGTATCCCGATCGTTTGGTGGTGGCGTGGGTGGGCGATGGCGCTTTTACAATGCTGATGGGCGAGATGGCCACTTGCATGAAATACAAGCTGCCGGTAAAGGTCTTCATCAGCAAGAATGACGAGCTTGCCCAGATCAAATGGGAACAGATGGTACTGCTCGGTAATCCGGAGTATGTCACCGGTCTCCAACCTATCGATTTCGCAACTGTCGCCCGCGGCTTCGGTTGGGCCAGTTTCACGATTAAGAGTCCCTCCGAATGCGGCCATGTCATCGACAGCGCGTTGTCAGTGCCCGGTCCGGCATTGGTGGAGTGCTATGTCGATCCGAACGAGCCGCCGTTACCTGCCAAGATCAAACCGGAACAGGCCCTTCATTTTGCCGAATCAATGGTGCGGGGCACCAAAGATTGGCAAAAGATCGCTGAAGTAGTCGCTAAGGACCGCATCAAAGAACTGGTCTGAGCATTTCGAACGATGAGTTTGCAGTGTTCAGGCGCGAAAGTCGCATCGGGCCGGATCTCGGCGTATACAATTCCAACCGATGCGCCGGAGTCGGATGGTACGGCTAAATGGGATTCGACGACGATCGTCATCGTCGAGTTGACGGCGGACGGTATTTCCGGGCTTGGCTATTCTTATGCCAACCTTGCAGCAGCTCGTATCTGCGAAGAGTTGATAAAGAAGGTCATCCTTAATTGCGATCCTTTCGATATTCCTCTACTCCACTCGGCTATGGATCGCCAGGTGCGAAACTGGGGCCGCCCCGGATTGGTGTCAAGCGCGATATCAGCGATCGACACATGTTTATGGGATCTGAAAGCGCGGTTGTTGGAAGAACCGCTGCTCTGCCTACTGGGCAAAGTGCGCGATA
>DAISJE010000342.1:0-5499 GCA_036821665.1 Bryobacteraceae bacterium
GAACAGCAGGCCGCCGATGAAATGAAAAAGATGAGGAGTTTGCGAGGCACCGCCTTCGACAAAGAGTATACAGCTCACGAAATCGCTTTCCATCAGGCAGTGATCGATGCCGCGACGAAAACCCTGATTCCGAATGCGAAAAATGCCGAGCTGAAGTCGGCTCTGCAAGAGGCGGCCCCGCTTTTGCAAGGACACCTGCAGCACGCGCAGCAACTGCAACAATCGCTGCAGAGCGGCAGCTAGAAGCCGCTCACTTCCGCCCACGCTGTTAATGGCAGAAACCACTCGTAACAGGAGGAATATGCCGCACCATTCGACTCGCCGGGTGCTTCAGACATTTGTCTCAACAGTCACGGTGGTTGCCCTTCTTCCTGCGGTATCCTTGGGAGCTCAATCTGTTCAGCCCGAGAAGAACGCACAGCACGTTGTCATCATCGAGCAGATGCATTTCGATCCGGCGCAATTGGCTATCCACAGTGGAGAAACGGTCGAGTGGAAGAACGAAGACATCTTTTCTCATACGGTAACTGCCGATGACGGAAGCTTCGATTCAGGACTCATCTCGCCAGGCGGTTCATGGCAGATGAAGGTAAAAAGAGTGGGAAAAATCGGATATCATTGCCGGCCACATCCGAACATGACCGCGATGGTGATTGCGCAGGCGGCAGCAGGACAACAAACCACAGCTTCCAATGCCGCGATGCCCGGCGGCAATCAAACTGCTCCCACGCTCAAATGGTCGGCGCCGACAGCGCCGGAGCAGTTTCACCCGATCCTGGTGAATTTCACAGCTGCACTATTCCCGTTGGCTCTGCTAAGCGACATCGTCGGCCGCATCTTCCGCCGCCAGAGTTTGCACGATACCGCATGGTGGATGCTTCTGTATGCAGCGGTCATCACTCCATTTACAGCAGCAGCGGGATGGTGGTGGAAGCTTTCAGCGGGCTCGGACTTACCAGCGAAACTGATCACTGTGCACCAATGGTTGGGGACGTCGGCATCCGTTCTTTTCATTGTGCTCGCGGTATGGCGCTGGCGCATTTATAAACGTGGTGCTTCGCCCAGCCAGGCATATCTTACCTCCGCGTTGATTGCAGTGCTTGCGCTCATCTATCAAGGGAGCCTGGGAGGAAAGATGCTGTTCGAAAAGTGACGATTCCTAATGAGGCGCTATTCCCACGCTGAGTGCCTAATGTGGGGAAGGTGACGAGAGCGCCGCGAGAGCTTAGCCGAAGCACCGCGCGAGCGCCGAGCCATCCCGCCGCTCCGCGAATGCAGAAATGGCCATCACTGAGGCCGTACTGCTCATACACCGAGCAACTAAAGCACAGGCACGACAGCATTGAGTCCAAGTCGTTGCACTTCGACTTTCCGAGTCGGAAGCGCAATACATGCCCGCGATCACGTCCGCCGGGGCAGCCCGTCTAATCGGTGCTCATAGCGCTCTTCGCCTTGGCGCACGCACTCGGTTGCTGTCCTCCCATTCAAACTGAGTGTGATTGCCGGAGGGCACTCCGCCGATTCAAACAGCGAAAACCAGCCCTTTCCACAGCAGTTGGCAAGCCCAGAGGCTCAAATTTGCAGCCCCTCATTCTCGAGCCGGAATACTGGTTCGCATGGTCCGCGTTTCATCTGGCTACAGCCATTCTTACCCGGCGTCTCCCCTGAAGCCCGCTGACCGCAAGATCGGGTATTTTCAGTGTTCGCTGCCGGCAGCTCCGGGCGCCGTGAGTGTCTCGCCTTTTTTCGCGAAGAACAAGGCCAGCAACTTAGCAGGCTCGGTACTGCTGCGTCGTTGAGACTTCGTGCGTGCTGCCGGGCGGTTCGTAAAACATTTCGCCGGTCTTGTAGACTCTTTCCGGTTGATCGCAGATCTTTGTGACCGCATTGCCCTCCAAGACATAGGCCAGGACGAAACCCGCATGATGGTGTATTCGGCCGGCGGGCCCCGGCGGATACAGAACCTCGCTAACCGTCACCTGCCAATCGTCCATTGTGATGTTCGGAAGATCGTGTTGGAATACGGGGCCGCGACTCGGCTGGCCTGATTTGTTTTGAGCGCCGGCAGAGGCCTCGATGAGCAGCGCGAAAGCCGCGGCAAAAGCCTTGCGACGAGTAGGCATGACCATCGATCTTATCTCAAGATAATGCAAATGAGCCCGTCTCGTTTCCGAGCCGATGATCGGCAATCCGGAAGATAAGATTCCGAACCGGTAGTCCGGATGTGTAGAGAAACTGTCACACTTTGGGCCCGAAGAGATTAACAAACAGTAGGCCGTTACGGGCGGGAATAGAGACAAGCCTCCGTACGAAGACGTCGCGCTCTCGCAAGTTCACCTGTTTGCATTTGGTTTCCAGTCGAGCAGTCTCCGCAGCCCTTGCTCGAAGCGATCACCTTGCGCATCGATCCGGCCCTCGCCGAACACCTCAACCAGCCTTGGGAAAGCTCCGCTTCGTAGTTGCGCCGCTGCGAACTCGGCGTCCACTGTGGAATAATCCGCTGCTTCGCGCAACGCATGACCGAACACGAAGTCGTCGATCATGGCGAGCAGCGTCAGCTTCTCGTTACTCGTCATTGCAGTTTCGGCCAGGGCTTCCAGACACTGCTCCATATGGCGCATCGCGTTGAGGCCGGGCGCCGCGGACAACATAGCCGTGAGAGCCCAAGGATGACGAAGGAACAGCGCGTGGGTCCGCTTTGCAATTTCCATGATTGCGCGTTTCCAACCTTTCGGAAGCGATGGAACGAGCGCCTTGGCCATTAATGCATCGTCCATCACCGCAATTAGATCGCCTTTCGTCTTTATGTAGTAATAGAGGCTCATCGTTCCCACGTTGAGCTCCTGCGCGACGCGCCGCATCGAAACGGCCTCGAAACCATCCTTATCGGCAATCGAGAGCGCCACGGCTGCGATCTTCTCGCGCGTCAATCCGGATGCGCGCCTTGACATTCGTACAGCGTACCATTACACTTATTCGTACGATGTACGAAAAGGCCGTTCTGATCATTGGTGCCGGCCCCGCGGGACTCACCCTTGCGCTGGATCTCGCCCGTCGCGGCGTTGCCTTCCGCCTCATCGATGGCGCGGAAACACCCTCCCCAGGCTCGCGGGGTAAGGGCATTCAACCTCGCACCCTCGAAATTCTGGAAGACCTCGGCATCATCAATGCCATCCTGTCCGCCGGCGCACATTATCCGAAGTTCCGGATCCACCTCGGTCCCTTTTCGCTGCGAGCAGGCTCGCTGGGTACCACCAGGCAACCCACAGCGAGCGTTCCCTACCCTAACATCTGGATCGTGCCGCAATCCCGCACGGAGGCGATCATGCGCGACCGTCTATGCGCGCTCGGCGTCCAAGTCGAATTCGGAAAAGCGCTGACGAAATTCCGGCAGGATGAGTGCGGTGTTCAGGCTACACTCTCCACCGGCGAAACCATACGGCCGGACTTCCTGGTCGGCTGCGACGGAGGCCGAAGCACGGTCCGGAAGCTGCTTGGCCTGAATCTGGAAGGCGAGGCAATCGATGAACAATCCATGCTGGTGGCTGACGTCGAAGTGGAAGGGCTCGATCGTCGGGACTGGCATATCTGGCCCCTCACAAGAAGCTCGGCTGTGGGCCTTTGCCCCCTACCTGCCACGGCGCTGTTCCAACTGACTGCTAAGGCAGAGAGGATTGGGCCCGACATCGACGGTGCGCTGCACAGAGCCACTGGCCATCGCATCCTCCGCGTAAGCTGGAGTTCGATTTACCGGCCCGCGGTGCGCATGGTCAATCGCTTCCGCGTCGGACGCGTGTTCCTGGCGGGCGATGCGGCCCACGTACACCCTCCGACAGGTGGACAGGGTCTCAATACGGGCATTCAGGACGCTTACAATCTGGGCTGGAAACTCGCGCACGTTCTCCGCGGTGGCCCCGATTCGCTACTTGACACATATGAAGCCGAGCGCCTCCCCATCGCCGCGGCCGTACTCGGTTTGAGCAAGCGCTTGTACCAAACGCGGCCCATCAGGCGCAGCGAAGTGACCGATCAGCTAGCCTTGCATTACCGGACAAGCCCCCTTTCCGTCGGTGCCCCCATGGGAAGCCTGCATCCGGGAGATCGAATGCCCGATGCCCGGCTCGATGACGGCAGCAGGCTATTCGAGCACTTGCGCGGTAGTCATGCGACCGAGATCGTCACGCCCGATGGACCTCGGATTTTGGTTCGTCCTGACGGCTACATTGCACACATCGGCACAAAACACTTTGCCGAGTACGCCGGTGAACCGACTCGCCAGATTCGGTGCGCGCTGGCTCAGCCCAGCGGTTCATAACAATCTTCTAATTAGGGTCGAGCGCAAGTCTAACATGTGAGGATCGGCATGGAACCTGTTTTCCCATGTCTGATAACTAAGAACCGCCACAGGCTCCCCAGTTTTCTCTTCTTGCTCGCTGAAAACCCGCCCCACCATGGCCGAAACGCCAAGCGTGGAGAAGACCCCAGCGTTAAGCCGCGCTGCATTGATCTGTGCCGGTTTTGTGCCGTTTGAAAATTCGTAAGTAGTGGTCCGGTATGCCCCGAGCGCCGAAAATGCATGCGCATCGTGCATGTAAATCAGTGCTCCTGGCGCAGTCACAGCTGGACCCGCGCTCTCGTCACGCTGCACGCCTTCCAGAATGTCGCCCAAAAACACCAGCGCTCCCGGTTTCGGAAAAGGCAGGGGCCGTAAAAGCACTCCTTCAAAAATTGAAAAAATCGCCGTCGTCGCGCCGAGCCCGAAAGCTAAAGTCAGAATCGCGGCTGTCGCGAATCCCGGCGATTTCCGCAAGTGCCGCACTGCGTAGCGGCAATCTTTGAGAAAAGATCTCATGGGCTCCCGCGCTATAGTACTCCAGAAATGGAAGTCCATAAGCGGAACACCTCATAACTGCTACTGTCTCGGATAATGGTCCGCTCCGTTTGAATTGCAACCCGCATGCGTCTATATCTGCTGAAACAGCGAACTCGCGGCACTCCCAGTCGCGCCCAATCTTTGAGCCTTGATTTTACGCGTTATCTTCTGGAAATGACTGAGGAAACCGTGATCGTGTAGTCAATTCTTCGATTCGATCCTCCAGGGAGAGCGCTCGTTCCATTGCCGCATCGTTTCGCTAGCCCACGCGGTACTTTTACCGGAATGACAGGACGTACACGGGTTAGGAATCTTATACTTGTCTGTCATGGCGGGAGTGATGAACCGGAAGGTATGCGCGTGAACGAAGGTGTCAGGCGGGCCTTCGGTTTCGATGGGCGGCATGTGGCAGGCAACGCATTGAGCGCCCGGGCTGCCATCCTTGTGATGCGTGTGCTCCTCGATCGTGGCTGTAAACGGGCCACTGGGTGAAGACGGGCCGTGGCAGTCGAGGCAGAGCTGATCCACGCGTTTGCGCAATTGGGCGTAATTTCCCGTGCCGTGCACGTCATGGCAATCGAAGCACGTGACGCCGCGCCGGTACATGACACTCTGAACGAAATCGT
>DAISJE010000343.1:0-5498 GCA_036821665.1 Bryobacteraceae bacterium
AAGGCGCAGTATATCGAGACGATTAAGCGCCAGCAGGCGCAAGCGGACAAGGCCTATGACATTCAGTCGAACGTCATGCAGCAGCAGGTAATAGCCGAAGCCGTAAAGGTGCGCCAGGTCGAAAAAGAACAGGAAGTCAAAGTGCAGGAAGCGGAAATCCTGCGGCATGAAAAGGAATTGATCGCGACTGTGCTGAAGAACGCGGAGATCGAACGCCAGCGTATCGAAATGCTCGCCGAGGCAGCACGCCGGAAGATGACGATCGAAGCCGAGGGCAGCGCGGCCGCCACACGCATGCAGGGCGAAGCCGATGCCGACATCATTCTCAGGAAAGGTGAAGCGGAAGCGAAGGCGATGAATGTGAAAGCGGAGGCCTACCAGGAGTGGAACCAGGCCGCCGTAGTCGACAAACTCATTACCGGATTGCCGGAGGTAGTAAGGGCGATGGCCGCGCCGCTGGCAAACATCGACAAAATCACTATCGTGTCGACAGGCGATGGCAGCGCCGCCGGGATGAATAAAATTACCGGCGACATGACCAAAATCGCGGCGCAGATTCCGGCACTGTTTGAGACGTTGTCCGGCATGCAGATGTCGGATCTATTGGGAAAAGTTCGTGGAATTAAAAACGGCTCCGACGGAAACGCTGGATTGCCGGGCACCGACTCGCGGCCGCTCATGAGCGGCGATCTGAATGGGAAATGAAAGGAGAGTGAAATTATGCCTTTATTGGATCGAGTAACAACATTGATACGAGCCAATCTGAATGATTTGGTCGATAAAGCGGAGGATCCCGAGAAGCTTCTGAAGCAGCTCCAGCTTGACATGCAAAACCAATTCATGCAGGTAAAGACACAGGTGGCGATTGCGATTGCCGACCAGCACCTGCTGGAGAAGAAGCAGAAGGAAAATCTCGACGCTCAAAAAGAATGGGTGCGGAAGGCGGAGCTTGCAGTTCAGAAGAACCAGGAGGATCTCGCCCGCGTCGCCCTGGAACGCTCGTTGACATACGAGACTGCGGCGACCAACTTTTCGCAGCAGATTGAGGATCAGTCGCATCAGGTGCAAACGCTGCGCGATGCGCTTCACCGTCTGGAGCAGAAGATGACCGAGACGCGCACGAAAACGGAACTGCTGATTGCACAAAACCGTAGAGCGCGGCTGGCCGTGCGCGCCGGCTCCGCGACATTTAAAGAGTTCGAGCACGAGGCGGCTTTCGATCGCGTGAAAGATAAAGTCATGGCGACCGAAGCGCTGGGACACGGACAGATCGCGGCCGGCGAGCCGGATATCGAGAAGCGGCTGGCTGCGCTCGAGAAATCCGATCAGGTAGACCGGCTGCTTGCGGAACTGAAATCGAAGAGCAATGGTACGACCGGCTGAGTTCGCTACCATGCCAATTGATGAAAGCTCTGCTGCTCTCTGAATACGGACGGCTTGACACCGTCGAGGTACCCATGCCGCGCCCCGGACCGGACGAAGTTCTGATCCGGGTAGCGGCATGCGGCATCTGCGGAAGCGATGTTCACGGCTACGATGGCTCGTCGGGCAGGAGAATTCCGCCCATCATTATGGGTCACGAAGCGGCGGGCACCATCGCTGCAGCGGGAGCAGGCGTTTCGGGCTTTCACGAAGGCCAGCATGTCACCTTCGACTCGACGATTTATTGCGGCGACTGCGCATATTGCCGGCGAGGCGAAGTGAATCTCTGCGAGCGCAGACAAGTATTAGGCGTTTCAACCTCCGAGTACCGGCGTGAAGGAGCATTTGCTCAATACGTCGTGGTGCCGAATCGCGTGGTTCACAATCTGCCGGCAAGCATTCCGTTCGCGGAAGCCGCCATGATTGAGCCGCTCGCCGTTGCGGTGCACGCCGTTTCGTTGGCGCAGCTTCGGCAGGGAGATACGGCGCTCGTGATCGGAGCCGGGATGATCGGGCTACTGGTTCTGCAAGCCTTAAAACACGCGGGCTGCTCGCGGATTTTTGTCTCCGATATCGATAACACCCGTTTGCAAACAGCAAAGGATTTTGGGGCCACGCAGGTTATTAACGCCAAAGAAGCAGATACTGTAGCGCAGGTTCAGGCTCTTACGTCCGGGGCAGGCGTCGATGTTGCGCTCGAAGCAGTGGGCAGCACGCCGACGGTGAAAACGGCCGTTGAAAGCGTTCGTAAGGGTGGAACGGTTGTACTCATCGGGAATGTCGTGCCGACAGTGGAGATTCCGCTGCAAGCGGTAGTGAGCCGTCAGCTTCGCTTACAGGGGTCCGCCGCCTCTTCGGGCGAATACCCGCGCTGTATAGAAATGCTAGCGAGCGGCGCAGTGAATGTGAAGCCCCTGATCAGCGTGATTGCTCCGCTAGAAGAAGGCCCGGTGTGGTTCGAGCGCCTTCACGAGCGGCAAGCCAATTTGATGAAAGTCATCCTGACTCCGGAGGGCGACGGGAAATGACGAATGAACTTTTCGACCTGAGCGGAAATGTTGCAATCGTCACCGGAACGAGCCGCGGGCTAGGACAGCAATTCGCTCGCGCACTGGCAAAATGCGGCGCCGATCTCGTATTGACCAGCCGCCATCGCGATCACTTGCTGAATTTCGAGAAAGAGATCAAGGCCCTCGGCCGGCGCGCTATTTCGCTTGCGCTGGATGTACGCGATCAGAAAAGCATCGAAGCAATGGCCGCCGATGCGGAGCAAGAATACGGACATATCGAGATCCTGGTGAACAATGCCGGCATGAACATTCGGAAGCCGGCTGTTGACGTGACCTGGGACGACTGGAATCAGATTCTGGATACCAATCTGCGGGGTAGCTTTTTTGTGGCACAGGCGGTGGCGAAGTGTATGATCCCGCGCGGCTACGGACGCATCATTAATATCGGTTCCGTAACCAGTGTTGCGGGGTATGCGGGTCTGGCGCCTTACACCGCAAGCCGCGGCGGCATCCGGCAACTAACAATGAGCCTGGCGGACGATTGGGGAAGACACGGAATTACTGTGAATTGCCTCGCGCCCGGTTGGTTTCGAACCGATCAGAACAAGGTTATGTATGAGGACACGGAGTGGGTTGCGTATCTGAGCGACCGCATTCCGATGAAGCGTCCCGGCCAGGTGGGCGATCTCGATTCGGCAGTCGTGTTTCTTGCGGCGGAATCGAGCCGCTACGTCACGGGCCAGACCTTACTCGTCGACGGCGGCATTTCTACCGGTGCTGTACGGGCGATGCCGCGAAAAGGCTAGCCGGCTCCGCTCCCGATGGTCGCGGCTCAGAAACAAGAGATCCATGCGTAGATATTCTACTGAATATTGTGTAGAATATCTACGGAATGGGCGCTAAAGCACCCTCGCGCGTCGATCTTCTCCAAGGCACCCTCGATCTGCTGATCCTGCGCACTCTGCTGTCCGGCTCCAGTCACGGGCACGCGATCGCCAAACACATTCAGCGGACGTCGGAAGACCTGTTGCAAGTTGAAACCGGCTCCTTGTATCCGGCACTACACCGGCTGGAAGCAAAGGGCTGGATCGCGGCCTCTTGGGATCTGTCCGATAAAGGCAAGCGCGCGCGATATTATCGCCTCACTTCGGCGGGGCGGAAACAGCTCACAGCCGAAGAATCGAAGTGGCAGGCGTTCTCGCGCGCGATCGGCTTGATCTTGAATCCGGGCGATCAGGAGGCTAAATGAACTCGTTGCTTCGCAAGTTGCTTTGGCTTGTTCAGCGCCGCCGTAAGGAGGAAGAGCTTAACGATGAACTTCAATTTCATCTCGATGAAGAAGTCGCCGAGCGCCAGGGCGAAGGTGCAGGACGCGATGACGCGCGACTGGCTGCACAACGGGATTTAGGAAACCTCACATTGGTCAGAGAAGACGCACGCGCGGCATGGGGTTGGACATTCGCTGAACAGCTTGCGCAGGACCTTCGCTACGGGCTGCGGGCTATGAGGAAGCACCGCATCTTCACCTTGCTGGCTGCGCTGTCGCTAGCGCTCGGTATCGGAGCGAACACGGCGATCTACAGTTTCCTGGACATGCTTTTGATGCGCTCCCTTCCGGTATCGCATCCGGCATCGCTTGTCGTCATCAACTGGCACGCAAAGGCGAATGTATGGAAGGAAGATTCCGTGGTTAAAGCCGTGAGCGGGAGTATCTATCCCGACCGGAAGTTCGGATCAGTAAGCGGTATTTTCCCGTATCCGGCCTTCGAGCTTCTCCAAAAACAGAGCTCCGTCTTCTCATCTGTATTCGCCTATTGCGGATCAAGAGAAGCGCGAACCTTGAATTTGACTGTCAAGCGGCGGGCTGAGATCGCCCACGGCCAATTGGTGTCGGGAGATTACTTTCGAGGGCTCGCCATTCGTCCGGCCGCGGGACGAATGATCACGACTGACGACGATCGTTTAGGAGCAGCCGCGGTGGCCGTCATTAGCTATGGGTTGAGTCAAAAGCGTTTCGGCGGCCCAGGCAACGCAGCCGGGCAAAACATTCTGATCAATAATCTGCCATTCACGGTCATCGGCGTTACGCCGCCGGGAAATATGGACCTGCGGGAGGCCCACCCTGCTCGCGAGTTCTCGTTGGCTCCAAGACGCAGAGTAAAGACGACGGGCCATCCTGGAGGGAGGATATTCACAATGCGCGTCTGGAAAATCGCCGCCGGGATCATAGCCCTGTCAATCACGTTGCCTTGGAACGCGAATTCTGAAGACGTCAAAGTCGCCAAAATCAGTCGCTCGCAGGCAAAGCTCGATCGGAATCTGCTCGAAGTTACTATTCCCCAGCTCGAATATTTATATAGCCGTCATAAATACACCGTGACGAAGGTGGTGAGCTGGTACATCCAGCGCATCAAACGATACAACGGAATCTATGGCGCGATCGAGGACTTGGATGAAAAGGGAGCGCTGGCAACCGCTGCACGAGAGGACGCGGACGCCAAAGCCGGTGGCCGCCACTTCATTCGAGGCCCGATGTGGGGTGTTCCGATTGTCATTAAAGAGAACACCAGCGTTCGTGGTCTGATTACAAGCGATGGATGGAAAGGCTATAAGATTCCAGGGCACGAGTTGATCGCTCCGCGCGATGCCACGATTGTTGCGAGACTGCGTGCAGCGGGAGCGGTAATTCTCGGGAAGACGAATATGCCGGATTTTGCGGCAAGCGACACGAATCGCAGCACTGCATATGGACGCACGGGTAATGCTTACGACGTCCGGTTCAGTCCAGGTGGTTCCTCCGGCGGAACTGTAACAGCAGTGACGGGCAATTTCGCGCTTCTCGGCAACGGTACCGACACAGGCAATTCCATTCGCATGCCTGCCGCTACGAGCGCGGTTGTCGGCGTGTTTCCGACACGTGGACTCGTCAGTATCGCCGGGATCGCTCCGTTGGATTGGCTGCTCGACAATACCGGACCCATCGCAAGAAATATCGAAGATGCTGCAATCGCACTGACGGCAATGGCCGGCGAAGATCCAATGGATCCTGCAACGATTGGATCGGCT
>DAISJE010000344.1:0-5479 GCA_036821665.1 Bryobacteraceae bacterium
GGATCATCTCTCTGGCGGCAGAAGGCTAGCGGAGCGCACGGGTGCAAAGTATGTGCTACATGCCAGCGCCGATACGAAGGTCGAAGCCAATCGTGTGAATGACGGAGACGTGCTCGATCTTGGTAATGTTTCCGTACGTATACTACACACGCCGGGACACACACCTGAGCATATCTCGCTACTGGTAACGGATCGAACCCGCGGACCGGAGCCGTGGTTCCTGCTAAGCGGACACACGCTGATGGTTGGCGACATAGGACGTACAGAGCTAGTCTCCAAACCAGAGATCGGAGCGCGCTCCTGTTTGACACAATCCAGAGGCTGAAGCAGCTTCCCGATTACGTTGAGATTCTCCCTGGAGCCTACGCTGGCTCCGTGTGTGGGCGCGCACTCAGCGGGAAGGCGTTTTCCACAATAGGATTCGAGCGTCGCTTCAATCGTGCGTTTCAGATCGAGTATCTAGATGCATTCATCCGTTACATGCTGGAGGGCATCCCGCTTCCGCCGCCAAACGCCGCGCAAATAAGGGCGGCAAACCAAGGGCTGGTTTCAACACCGGCCATATGAACCAAGCGAATGAATCGCACTGCTACCGGCAGGCGTAAAGCCCAATCCCAGGTTCAACTCGGGATCCGGCCGAATCTCTCTCAGTTTTCGCTGCTAATCGTCATTAACGCTTTCGTCGGAGGCATGGTGGGACTGGAAAGAACCGTCGTGCCGCTGCTCGGTAAAGAGCAATTCCATATAAATTCCACATCTCTCATCACGTCCTTTATTGTCAGCTTCGGTATCACGAAGGCGCTGGTCGATCTCGTCTCGGGCCAACTGGCGGACAGTTGGGGCCGGAAACCGATTCTAGTCCTTGGATGGCTTGCGGGCCTGCCAGTTCCATTCCTCATCATTTATGCGCCCGATTGGTCCTGGATCATCGGTGCAAATGTGCTTCTTGGGATTAATCAGGGATTTGCCTGGTCCATGACCGTTCTGATGAAAGTGGATTTGGCCGGCCCCGCCCGACGTGGATTAGCTATGGGGCTCAACGAATTCGCCGGGTACGGCGCGGTTGGTCTGACCGCTGTAGTTACCGGATACATCGCCGGCTCTTCAGGCCTGCGGCCCAAGCCATTCTATTTGGGTATTGGGTACGCCCTCGTCGGATTTTTATTGACCGTGTTCCTCGCGCGCGAAACGCGTGGTCACATGCAACATGAATCGAAAGAGATCGCCGGCGCACAAAACTCTTCCGAAGCGCCCGGAAAGCAGCGATTCCGGGAAGTTTTTGCGGTTACAAGTTGGAGGGATAAAACCCTATTTGGCGCGTGTCAAGCGGGGTTGGTCAATAACTTGAACGATGGTGTTGCGTGGGGCATTTTCCCTATATTCTTTCTGACGCATGGTCTTGATGTGCAGCACATCGGGATAATCAAGGCGGTTTATCCGTTTGTGTGGGCAGGTGGACAGCTTGTCAGCGGTCCGCTCTCGGATCGCTGGGGAAGAAAAGGATTAATCGTTGGTGGCATGTGGGTGCAAGCGGTCGCGCATCCACTAATCGCCCTCGGCGCGATAGTGAGTCCTTGGGCCTCTGGATTGGGTGGAGCTGTTCTGCTTGGCATCGGAACCGCCATGGTCTATCCAACCCTTTTAGCGGTGGTTGGCGATATCGCTCATCCCGCCTGGCGGGCTCGCTCATTCAGTATCTATCGGTTTTGGCGCGACATGGGTTACGCCGTAGGTGCGTTTCTCGCCGGAATCCTGGGAAATTGGCTCGGACTGAACTGGGCGATTGAAGTCGCCGGCATGCTTACCTTCGCATCTGGTGCACTGGCTTGGTACTCGATGCGCGAAACGCGGTCCGAACATAAGCTTGCATTGCAAGGCATTCAGGAGAGGGCTTGAAGGGCAAGGGAATATCTATGAATCATGTAATTGAACGAAAATCATCCGACGTAAACCGGCGAGGATTTTTGATCTCGTCCGCAAGTCTGGTGGCTTTGGCCGCCAATGTTGCCCGCGGGGAAACCGAAGACTCATGGTCTTCCAGCGAGCTAATTGAGCCTCGGTGAACACCCAAACCCGGCCATACGTGATCACTTGAAAACCGGCCAATGAGGTTGGTTCAGGACATTGAATCTGTCGCAGGGCATACGCTGCGACGACGTGAGCAATGTCTTGAGCGAAGAGAAGCGACAGCAAGTGATTGCATTGGGCCAGCTTGGCTGGTCCCTGCGGCGGATCGAAGCGACCGTACACATCCGGCGCGAGACGATCAGTGGCTATTTGCGCGCCGCCGGGATCCCGATTCGGCCGCCCGGCGGTTGGGGGCGACTCACACCTGCAAAACCGGCCATAGAGGTGATCACCGACCCCGGACCACCACCAGGGCGCAGTCCGTCAGCGAGTGCCTGCGAGCCGTACCGTGACCTGATTGACGTCGGGCTATCACGCGGCCGGAACGCGATGGCGATCTGGCAGGACCTGGTCGATCAACACGGGTTCCAAGCCAGATACCAGAGCGTCCGCCGATTCGTTCACAGTCTGCACAAGACAACGCCCGAGGCCAGAGTCGTCATTGAGACCGCACCCGGCGAAGAGGCGCAAGTCGATTACGGCTCTGGTCCAATGGTTCGCGATCCGCAAACCGGCAAGTATCGCCGCACTCGTCTGTTTGTGCTCACGCTCGGCTACAGCCGCAAAGCGGTCCGGTTGCTCACTTTCCGCTCAAGTGTGCGTATCTGGGCTGAGTTGCACGAGAAGGCTTTTCGCCGGCTCGGCGGTGCGACCAAAACGGTAGTTCTCGACAACCTGCGCGAGGGCGTACTCGCGCCCGACGTCTACGATCCGACGATCAACCCGCTCTATCGGGACTTGCTGCGGCATTATGGTGCGATCGCATTGCCGTGTCGCGTTCGCGATCCCGATCGCAAGGGCAAGGTTGAATCCGGTGTTGGGCATACGAAGAAGACACCGCTGAAAGGCTTGCGTTTCGAGAGCTTGGAGGAAGCACAAGCTTATCTCGATCACTGGGAAGAGCGATGGGCGGATACACGCATTCACGGCACGACGAAGCGCCAGGTCGCCGCGATGTTTGCCGAAGAAAGACCAGCGCTGATTCCGCTTCCGCTGGAACCGTTTCGCTACTACGAATACGGCGAACGCACAGTTCACCTGGATGGCTGTGTCGAGGTTGAAGCAGCATACTACAGCGCCCCACCTGGCTGGATCGGCCGTCGCGTTCACGTTCAGTGGAACGAGATGCACGTTCGGCTGATGGATCCACGCAATGGCCAACTATTGCGGGAACATCTGCGTCAGCAGCGTGGCCGGCACCGCATTCAGGAAGAAGATAAGCCTGCACGAACTCCGCTGTCGACCGAGCAGTTGCTTAGACGAGCCGAAGTGTCCGGGGACAATATCGGCGCACTCTGCCGGGCCATGCACAACGCGCAAGGCCAGTCGGCGGTTCGGCGCATCCTCGGCGTCCTCTCGCTGGCAAAGAAGTACGGCATTCCATCCACAGATGAAGCCTGTGCGATTGGACTCGAAACAGGCGCTTGCGAGTATCGGTTCGTCCGCCGCTATCTCGAGCGTCACCCACAGCTGCCGTTGAGCCTTCGTCAAGTCGATCCGCTGATCCGGCAGCTCACGTTGTACCGCGACCTTATCGAAAACCGAATCCGACAGGAGAGCAACGAATGAATATAGTGGAACTCGAACGATCACTGCGCCAGCTCCGGCTCGGCGGCATGGCAGCGGTACTCGAAACACGTTTGCGCCAGGCACAAGCCGAGCCGATGGCGCCCATCGATCTGATTGCTTGCCTCGTGTCCGATGAGTTGGCCCGCCGCTCTGACCGACTGCTGGAACGCCGTCGTAAGCAGGCAGGCTTCCGCGACCCCGACAAGAGCCTGGATAACTTTGACTTCAGCTTCAACACGAAAATGAATCGCAGTCTCGTGTTTGACCTCGCGACTGCTGCATTCGTCGGTAAACGGGAGGATGCCCTGTTTGTGGGACCAGGTGGCACCGGAAAGAGCCACTTGGCACAGGCGATCGGGCAAGCTGTCATCCTGCAGGGCTACAAAGTCATGTACCGGGAAACACATATACTCCTCGATGAGTTGAGCGATGCCGTTGCGGAAGGCCGACGGAGGGAATACATGGAATCCGTATCAACGGTGCCGTTCCTCATCATCGACGATTTCGGCATGCGGAAGCTGCCGCATACCGCCGCCGAAGACATGCTTGAGATCATCATGCGCAGATACGAGCGATGCAGCACACTGTTGACGTCGAACCGGCCAGTCGAGGACTGGGGCAAACTGCTGGGCGATGCTGCTGCTGTCGGTGCGATGCTTGACCGGTTACTTCACCACGGGCATGTACTGAAGTGTGGACCACGGAGTTGGCGCACAAAGGCCGCCGCCGCCTCAACATAAGGATGAATCGCTTTCTCACAACGAGGGCTCCGCCCTCGTGCTCCCGGGATTTATCGCTTTCGGGCCAGAATGGCTGTGTCTTGATAAGCTCGGAGCTTATGGCCGACGACCACGGCGACTCAAACGAAACCGCTCATACCTCGGAATCGGACGAGGATTTTATTGCTTCGATAACAGCCGACGTTGTGGCATGTTTGAATTCAAGGAACTTCTTTCGCAAGTTGGATGACGTGTTCGTGCCTGCGTCTGATTCTATTGACGCAGCCCGCTGCAATCATAGCTTCACGCATTCGATATCACTCCTCAGATCACTTGGTTTTGATCAGAACGACATTGTTGAAATACTTCAGGTCCTTAAGCAACAGGGTGCATGTTGCGACTGTGAGGTGCTGTACAACGTGGCCGAGGAGAGCCGCCTTAAAGAGATTTACTGGAAATCACGAGTAGAATCGCGCGAACGCCGGGCGGACAAGCCGCCCGGTCATTCCGGCTCCTGAGTCAGCGCTCCGGTCGCATCCCTGCGGCGCCGTACCCTCTGTCCAGGTTGTCTGAGTTTATCCGGAACCCACCAACACCCTTGATCGAATCGTGACTACACGGTATAAATAGGCTTGTCCTGAGCCAATCTCATTGGCCGGTTTTCAGGTGATCATGTATGGCCGGATTTGAAGTGATCACCGAGGCTACGACAACGCGTTTAGCGTTCCTAATTGGGTGAGCGCACTGCGGGTGTCCGTCGCAGCCCCCTGGTTTTCTCTATTGTCCAGATTAAGAATCATAAGTCCGCACACGATTTGCAATGCGTGTTTGCTATTGCTTTTCGGTAGGTGACGAAGTGTCTTAGTCTGGGAAGTAAGGCAGAGGCGTGTGATCGGAGGGCTATGAGTTTTCGGTCTCGACGTCGGCGGCCATCGAGCGCCACCAGTTTAGGATTGTCGCCCTCGCGATGTACTCGAATATATGCAGTAGGAAGGGTACATCGTCCTTCAGCCACGTTCCGCCGCGTTGATGAGTGGCCAGACCGATCATTATCTCGGCCGGGG
>DAISJE010000345.1:0-5466 GCA_036821665.1 Bryobacteraceae bacterium
ATCAGTACGGCCACAATGCCCAGGCCTCCGCCCAGCGCGAGCGATCCCACGTCCCCCATAAAAACTTGCGCCGGATGGCAGTTGTACCAGAGAAAGCCAAGACTGGCCCCGAACATGGAGGCGACAAAAATCGTTAACTCCTGCGAGTTCGGCAGGCGCGCTAAATCCAAATAAGACGAAAGCGCGGCGTTACTAGAGACATAGGTGAGAGCTGTCATTGCGCCGGACGCGATGATCATCAGACCGATCGCTAAGCCATCCAGTCCGTCGGTCAGATTCACCGAGTTCGATGACCCTACCATTACGAAAACGATGAACAGATAAAAGAGTACAAAGGCCAGCGGATATGTCCAAAAATTCTTGGTGAGCGGTTCGACCAGCAGGTCCGGCTTGAATTGCTTAAAAAAGGGTATGTTGATGGCCGTCGAATATTTCTGATGTGCGTGCAGCAGAAGTAGGCAGAAACCGATCACCATAGCGATAACCACCTGTGCCCAGAATTTTTGCCGGGCTGTGAGACCCAGGTTGCGCTTTTTGGCGATTTTGGCGTAGTCATCCATGAAGCCAATTGCGCCAAAGCCAACCAGTCCGAGCAACGCCAGCCATACATATTGATTCGTCAGGTCAGCCCAGAGCAGCGTCGGCACCACGATACAAGTGACGATCAGCAAGCCGCCCATTGTCGGCGTACCGGCTTTTTTCTGGTGCGATTGCGGGCCATCCTCACGAATATGCTGTCCGAAACTCCACTCGCGAAGTTTCCGGATGAGCCAGGGGCCAAAGATAAGCGATAACGCCAGAGCGGTGAGACTCGCAAGAGCAATGCGAGTGGTGATGTACCCAAAAACGCGGAAGGCTGGGATGTATTTATGAAGGACCTGAAATAGCAGCCAGTACAGCATTTTTTATCGTTCCATAACGGCCAGCGCCTTCTCGACGTGTGTGCCGCGTGAACCTTTAAATAGAATGGCGTCGCCGGGCCGCACAAACTCTCTCAAGAAATCGCCCGCGGAGGCCGGGTCTTCAAAAAAAAGCGCGGCGTGATCGGAAAGTCCGGCTCGTCTGGCTTCTTCCACCATGAGCCGGCTCACGCCGCGCACCCCAACAAGCACATCCACACCTGAATGAGCGGCATAAGCGCCCAGTTCGCGATGCAGCTTTTCGGCCATTTGGCCAAGTTCGAGCATTTCTCCCAAAACCGCTATGCGCCGTCGCGCGGGCTCCTCCCGCAGTACGTCGAGCATGCTTCGCAAGGCATCGGGATTGGAGTTATAGGAATCGTCCAGAATGATTGCGCCGTGCCAGGCATACCGTTCGCCGCGCATTCTACTGGGAGCAAGGCCTGCCACAACCAGAACCAGATCGGACAGCGGAATGTTGAATTCTGTTGCAACGGTTAGCCCCGCCAGAATGTTGGAAACGCTATGACGGCCCGCAAGCTTGGTCTCAAAGCGGACGCCTCTCACGGTGAAAGCCGCTCCGCCCGCGTGCATCTCAAGGTGCTCAGCGCGGAGGTCGGCCTGCGGGCACATCCCGAACGTAATGGAACGACCGGGATGCACGTCTCTGAATTTCAAGACGCGCGGATCGTCGGCATTCAGCACCGCCACGCCATTCGGCGGAAGGGCCTCGATCAGCTCGCGTTTCGCGGCTGCAACGCCTTCAATACCATCGAAGAACTCGACATGCGCGTAGCCGACATTCGTGACCACCCCGATTTGCGGCTCCGCGATTGTAGCCAGTTGGCGGATTTCGCCAGCATGGTTCATGCCCATCTCGACAACCGCCACCTCGGCTTCTTCCGGCAGCCGCAAAAGCGTCAGGGGCAGCCCGAAATGATTGTTGTAATTCCCGATAGTCTTACCCGTTTGAAATTGCGCGCCGAGGCACGCCGCGATAATATCTTTCGTGCTGGTTTTCCCGGCGCTTCCCGTAACGGCCACTACCGGGCGGCCCCACTCCCGCCGCCCCCACAGCGCCAAGGTTTGAAGCGCGCGCAAAACGTCCGGCACACGCAGAAGCGGCTCCGAAATTCCGACAAGCTCCTCGCTGACAACAGCGGCAACCGCCCCGCGCTCGAACGCCGGGCCAACAAACGCATGCCCGTCGAACGTCTCGCCCTTAATCGCAAAAAAGAGATCTCCCGCTTCCAGACTCCGGGAATCAATACTCCATCCGCGCACTCGTAACGGGCCGTTTGGATTGAGGATTTGCGCTCCGGTTACCTCTTGAACCTGCGCAAGAGAAAACTCCATCTAGTGTTCCGTCCCGCCTAATAGTTGACAATTGCAGTTCCGATTCGGCAGTGAGGCAGGATGGCATCCTGCGGGGCGGTTGTATACCGCCGCCTCGATCCGTCTTGTCTCATTCTGAGCGGGACAGAACACAAGCCTCATTTCGCCGGAGCGCGGCCATAACCGAAGGAGCGCAGAATCCGCCGGGCCACTTCCCGATCATCAAACGGTATCGGTCCATCGCGTAGAATCTGATACGTCTCGTGGCCTTTACCCGCCAGAATCACGACATCGCCCGGACCCGCACTTTCGATCGCCTTCCGGATGGCGCGTTCTCGGTCAGGCTCGGCCGCGTGCGGCGTATCGAAGCGGCTCAGTCCGACCATGGCGTCATTCATGATCGCGAGCGGATCTTCGCTACGCGGATTATCGGAGGTCAGAACCACAAAATCGCTCAACTCTCCCGCAGCCATGCCCATCAATGGGCGCTTGGAACGATCGCGGTCGCCGCCACAGCCGAACAGCGTGATGATGCGCTTCGGCTTCATCCCGCGCGCAACGGAAATGATGTTTCGAAGGGCATCATCCGTATGCGCATAATCCACCACCACCATGAACGGCTGGCCTTCTTCCACCCGTTCAAATCTCCCCGGTACTCTCTGCAACTCTCTTATTCCTTTCTGAATCTGTTCTTCCGGCAAGCCGTACGTGAGAGCTGTCGCGCAGGCCAGCAGGATGTTATAGACATTGATGTGCCCGACAAGGGCGGATTCGATGAGAAACCGCTTCTCGCCGGCTACAACGTCGAAACGCAATCCGTCGAAGGATGACTGGACATTTTCGGCCCGAACCCACGCGGCCCCGGATCGCGGCTCCTGCGTGCCGTACCACAGGACCGTTGTCTCCGGCGCAATTTCCAGGCGGCGAGCCGATTCGTCATCCGCATTTAAGACCGCGAAGCGGGGGGGAGGACCGCTTCGCGGTATAAACAACAATTGTTTGGCGGCGAAATACGCTTCCATGGTCTGGTGGTAATCCAGATGGTCGCGTGTCAGATTCGTAAAACCGGCTGTGTGAAACTGCATAGCGTAAATACGCCCCAGGTCGAGCGCGTGCGACGACGCCTCGAGCGTCGCGTGCGTGCCGCCCATTTCCCGCAACTCATGAAACATCCGGAAGAGATCGAGCGACTCCGGCGTCGTATTCACTGCCGGAAGCACGCGGCCGCCCAGGTGATATTCGATAGTGCCGATCAGCGCCGTGATCTTGCCGGCTGCCCGTAAAACCGAATCGATAAGCAAGGTGCTGGTCGTTTTGCCATTTGTCCCGGTAACACCGGTCAGGGCCACTAGTTCGTCCGGCCGGTTATAGAAATTGCGCGCCGCCACGGCCAGCGCCTCGCGGCCATGCGGCACTTGGATCCAGGGTCCGCTGAACCCGCCGGGCTTCGGACGTTCGCTCGCCACCGCAAGCGCGCCTTTTTGCATCGCGGCATTCGCGAACTGAGCCCCATCCGTTTTGGCGCCGGCAAAAGCGAAAAACAGGTAGCCGGGCTCTACTTTACGGCTGTCATACGCCAAGCCACGCACGTCCGCGTCAGGCGAAGCGGCAGGCGCTGACCTGGTGAGCGGAACGCCTTCGAGCACGTGCTTCAGTTCCATCAGCGCGCAAACCTCACCTGAATATGTTCACCGGGCCTCAGCACCGCACCCGCAGGCGGCATTTGCGCACGTGCCAATCCATTGCCGAGCATGTCGATCTCTACGCCTTGCGCCGCGGCTTCCTCCATGACATCCTTGACGGTTTTACCGACAAAATCAGGAGCTCTCGGTTGAGTCTTCGCCACGCTGAGAATCGCGGGCTCATCTTTGAGCGCGTTTGGATCTAAGTTCTGGTCCTGCCCCGTCGCTTGGGCCATTTCTTCCGGCGTGAGCGGGTCGCTTATCTCTGCGACGGTATCGGCATCGGCTGTCCGCTCCCTGGCGGTCGCGGCTCGGTTAGCTTTGTCTTGTTTAGCAATCAGCTCTTCAATTTCCTCCGGTACATCGCGCATAACCCCGCGCCGGCGAAGCGCCGTAGACATCACCTTCTCGAAAACAGGCCCGGCGGCAGAGCCGCCGTATCCGGCAATGCCCGTTGTTCCTGTAATGGTCACAACCACGACGACCGCCGGGTTCTCCAACGGCGCAAAGCCCAGAAAGGACGCATTGTACTTGTGGGTATAAATATGATGCGCGTAGTCATAGATCTGAGCCGTACCGGTCTTTCCGGCAATCGCGTATCCGGCGACATGCAAATGATGCCCAGTGCCGCCCGGCTCAGTGATAACTCTGCGCATCATCATCCGCATAGTCGATACCGTCTCAGGCTTCAAGATCTCAGCAGGCTTCGGATATTTCATTACTTCACGGGTGGAGCTCGGAGCTTCTTTCCAGGCAACCAGGTGCGGATGAACCAGGAATCCGCCGTTCGCGATGACACTTCCGGCCTGAGCCAATTGAACCGATGTCACTGCAATCTCGTGACCCATCGGAATGGACCCGATCGAAGTTGGCTGCCACCGCCGTAGAGGCCGCAGCAGCCCTGGCGCCTCGGCGGGCAACTCGATGCCAGTACGCCGGCCGAATCCAAAACGGCGAATGTAATCGTACAGGTTCTTATTGCCTACCTGCATGCCGATGCGAATCGCGCCAATGTTACTCGAAAACGCGAGGACGTTTTCCATCGACAACGCTGGATATGCCTTATGGTCGTGAACCACTCGCCCGAAGATCTTGATGACGCCGTTTCCGCAATTAATGATCGACTCGGGCCGGAGGTTCGTTGTCTCCAGGGCAGCGGAAAGAGTGATTACTTTAAACACCGATCCCGGCTCGAACGGTGCAACAACCGCGAGATCCTCGCGTCCCACGGGTTTCTCGCCCGGCAGTAAATGATCGTTCGGGTCGTAAGTTGGATAGTTTTCGAGCGCGAGAACTTCGCCGGTCTTAGGGTCCATCGCAACTACGCTTCCGTGTTCCGCGTGATTGTGAATGACCGCCTGTTTCAAGGCTTCCTGCGCGACGTACTGCAACTCACGATCGATGGTCAGCCCAATATTCTTTCCGATAGACGGCGCCTTCACGATCTCAGAAGAATATGAGTCCGCCCGCCCGTCCCGCTCCACCCGTCGCTCGCCCGGTATGCCCGCGAGATCCTTATCAAGCTTGAGTTCGATGCCGGCCGCACCCTT
>DAISJE010000346.1:0-5455 GCA_036821665.1 Bryobacteraceae bacterium
CCCATTGTACGTAGGCCAACTATCGACTGGCGGCTGCAGCAGCTTGTTCGCATCAAGCGACTGCGCATAAAGCGTGCCGGTTGCGATCGCGATCCACAGAAGACAACGCAGATTCATTTCAAGGTCTCCAGATAGGCAACAAGATTGTGAATGTCAGCATCCGTAATCCTATCGAGCAGCTCTTCATGCGCGGCGTACGGATCATGACGGTCGATCTTAAGCTGATTGGTGCGCCGCCAGGAATGATAGTTTCCGTTCGCATCTCGTAATGCCACGTTGAAGTCGTCAAGGTGGACGAGCGTCCCCGACATGGATTCGCCATTGTCGGTTGTCACGGTGACGGTTACTGGTTTTGAGGTTATAGCAGAGCGGCGGCCGGGAGCGACGCTGCGCGGAAACAGCAGGCGTTGCTGTAGTGTAGGCGGATCGTATTTGGATGCGATACCGGCGAGGTCACCGGTTACAGAATGACAATCCGCGCATTTGCCTGCGCCACTGAAATAAGCTGCTCCTGCTTGCGCATTCCCCGTCAAAACGTTCAACACTTTCGTATAAGGTCCACTTCGCAATGTGTCTTCCACTTGTTGATGAAGGAAGTGCGATAGGTCGCGGATCTGATCCTCGGTAAGTGAGGCAAGTGGCGTTTTGGATGCAGGATGAGTGTCGCGCAGATAGGGTCCGATTGTGTCCCCATAGTGATCGTGCAGAATGACGATTGATCGAACCAGATCAGGGCCGGTTGCCGTACCTCGTGCAAGTGGCCCGTGGCAACCGGCACAATCCGACATATATGTTGTTTTCCCGCGCTCGGCGGCCTTAGGATCAACGATCTGGCGGTCCCGGGAGCCTGCTGGAAACTCCCTACGGCGGGATGAAGTGGCGGTACCGCTGCCGGAACTCTTTGCCGGGAGGTTCTTGGCGAGATAATCCGTTACGGCTTCGAAGTCGGCGGGAGTGCCCTTGGCGCCGCGCGTAATCATGGTTGCGACCACTTGGCCCCAACCTTCCCTCGACATCCCGTGCCCGAGGACGACGGTTGCCGGATGACAAGCGCCGCAGACGCGCTGCACAGTATCGCGGCCAGGGGCGTCGGGCAAACCAGGCGTTTGAGCGAAAAGGGCCGAAGCGCACAAAAGCGCGCCGGCGGTGTAAGCCAAGTGCGCGCGAACTGGTCTATCTATTTTGAAAAGGCGCAAATGCAATTTTACCTATGCGATCCGGCAGTCTTTTGATAGGATGCTGATCGAATGATGAATAGACGGCGAGCGCTGAAATCCGTGGCCGGTACGGCTGCGCTTAGTCTGGCGCTGGAAAAACAATTAGGCGCGCAAGCGAATGGTGGGAGATTGAAGCAGGGTGTCTCCTATTGGACTTACGAAAAGTGGTTTACCCTGGATGAACTCTGCAAAGAGGCAGTGAGAATTGGGCTAAAAGGAATCGATTTAGTAACGCCGGATCAATACAGCGTGGTTCAAGGGCACGGATTGGTGCCGTCGATGACCTCCGGCACGAACCCGAATACGATTCCGATCGGGTTAAATCGTCTGGAAAATCATAATGCCGTGCTCGAGAGCCTGAAGAACGACATTACGCTGGCGGCCGCCGCTAAGGTGCCGAACGTAATCACATTTTCGGGGAACCGGCGAGGGATGCCGGATGCGGAGGGCCTGGAAAACTGCGCTATCGCTCTAAACAAAATCAAAAGTTACGCAGAAGAAAAGAACGTCACAGTCAATCTGGAACTTCTGAACAGCAAAGTGAACCATAAAGATTACATGGCAGATCACAGCGCCTGGGGTGTGGAGTTGATGAAGCGAGTGAATTCACCGAAGGTGAAATTGCTGTTCGACATTTATCACATGCAAATCATGGAAGGCGATTTGATTCGGACCATTCGCGAAAACATGGATTTTATCGGGCATTTTCATACCGGCGGCAATCCCGGTCGGCATGAGTTGGACGATACGCAGGAAGTCAATTGGCATGCTGTCGCGAATGCGATTGCGGATACCGGCTATACCGGATTCTTTTCACACGAGTTCGTGCCGGTGCGTACGCCACCTATTAAAAGCCTGGAGCAGGCATATCAAATCTGCTCCGTTTAGTTGCAGGGATCGGATACTCAAGCCGCTGCTTCGTTTGAGAACCGAACGGTCGTAAAGGACTCCGGCCGGTGAGTGTCGTAAACACCATGTGGAGTCCATACCCAGGCGGGGTGCGGCTGTATCTCTCGACCGGCCGAGTTCAATTTTTCGAAGCGGCCGAAGAACATTCGCCAAATGTCTCCGTCCCGAGGCGGAAGCGATCGATTACTCGCCAGAGGCGCCATTCCGGCCCACGGGAGCGCCAGTTCAACTGTCCATCCACGGTCAACGGTCGAGTCATCATTGATGCGCCCATCTACATGGACCGCGCATTGCAGGCCTGGAAAATCCCAATCGAGAAATGCCCATCTCGCGCCACGCGGATGTGTACCTCGCCAGAATGTCTCTGCATCGCGATCATTGTTTCCGGCAAACGATAATACACTCCTGCGGCGTAGATCCCACTCGGTCGGATCGAACTTGTCGAACGCGTCTTTCCAGATGAAAAATACTTCGTACACAGTGCCGAGCGCATTGACCTCAAACTCGTAATAACAATCGCCACCATCGATAAATAGCTCGAGATCGTTTTCCAGAAATATCAAAGAATCCCTCTGAGTCAGGCTGGCCCGCACGAACGGCTCCTCCGCCCAGAACGCCACATATAGGAATTCGTCATCCCAAAGCGCAGCGGCACGAGTATCGTAGAAGCCCGGCTCACCAGACGCCATATCGACGAATCGCGGAGACTTCTCGGCGGCGAGCCACGATGGGTGGTCGAGCTTGCCGTTCAGGGTTGGCTTAGATGCAGTTCTCCGGCAAATATAGTCCGCATTCATGCGGGGATTGTACCAGCCGATCGCAGAATCTAAGGTTCTCCGGACGTTATCTCCCGCGCGATTGAAGTAACGGTGTTTTGATTGTTCACATCCAAATGTGAAAGAAATTGAACATGCTTGCAGCTATGCTATACGCGGCGCGCGACGCTTGGTTCGAAGAACGCCTGGCCCGAAAATCCTTTCTTCCCGAGCTTTTTTGGAGCCGCCCGACTGGGTTTCAGATGGTTTTCTCGAAACAGGCCCAGTCCGGTTCCCCATCTATCATGAAGGAGGCAAGCACATCATTGGTGTCGAGAACAGTCGGCGTGGTCTCGGGCTGTTATTACGAGTACCCCTTCCGTCCCATCGGCTTGTGACGTAAGAGCACAAACAGACTCTGGGGGTATTTCAAAGCCGGTGTAAAACTTAATCTTGAGATGACCTATTAAGTAGCTACCCTATGCGTCGCCCAGTCCTGATTATTCTCATTGTCGTCGCGGTCGTGATCCTCGCCGTAATTCTGGCGGCTAGTCTTTTCAATGTCAACAAGTTCCGTCCACGTATTCAGGCTGAGCTACAAACCAAGCTGGGGCGCCCGGTAACACTGGGGGAACTGCATTTGCGCCTGCTGCCGCTTTCGATACGCGTCGATGGAATTACGATTGGAGAACCGGCGGGCTGGCCTTCACAACGCCCGTTTGCAACCGCCAAGGATGTTTATGCGAGCGCCGGCCTGTTTTCGCTACTGCGAGGTCAACCGCATATTAAAAACCTGAGTCTGGATCAACCGCAAATCGAGTTGATTAAGAATCCCCAAGGGGTTTGGAATTTCTCAAATATCGGTGATGGCGCGAATTCAGCGGGGCAGGGAAGCGCAGGGACTACTCAGTCAAGCCAGTCGGGCGGTCTGACCCTAAATCAGCTTAAGATCATAGATGGTCAAGTAGCGGTTACCGACGAACAGGCTAAAACTCCTCGAACCGTTTACAACCATATAGATCTGAGAGTGGCGGGCTTTTCCTCGGGAAAACCGTTTGACTTCGATCTGGCGGCGCACTTCCCGGGCGCAGGGAAGGAACTTCTCGCGTTTACCGGGACTGCGGGGCCCCTCGAGACAGGGAATACACAAATCATTCCCATCACGGGGCATTTATCGCTTCAAGAAATCTCCGTGGCCGGTATAAATAGCGTAGCGGCCGGAGTCATTCCGCCGAATACAAATGGAGTTTTGTCCGGCAGCGGCGACGTAAACTCCCAGAATGAGGATGTGGCTTCTAAGGGTAATTTCAAGGTGGAGAACGCTGTTATTCACGGCGCGAAGCTCGGTTACCCGATTGATGCCCAGTACGATCTGACGATGAATCGGAAAACGGATCAGGTTCAGATCCGGTCCGGTTCGGTCAAACTTGGACCGACCGCAATCTCGATTTCCGGAGGTATTAATGCTGCCTCCAAACCTTCCACTCTCAACCTTCACGTCAACACGGCGAATGCTTCAATCAGCGATGTTTCTCGCCTGGCGAGCGCCTTCAGTGGATCATCCGGCGCTGCAGATCAAGTGAAAGGTTCAGTAAGCGCAGATCTTGCAATTAATGGCACGTTCGATTCTCCGCAAATACAAGGCAATCTCTCATCCAGCAACATTCAAGCACAGGGTCTGGTGTTGAACAACGTCCGGGCAAAATCGAGTATGAACAACGGAGTTGTCACATTATCACCTGTTACCGCAGGCATCTTTGGCGGTCAAGCGAATGGGACGATTGCTCTGAATACGCGAGCCACTCCTTCTCTCTGCTCGGTTAAGGCCACTCTTTCTAATGTGGATACAAATGCGCTGCTGTCTGCAGTCAGTTCATTAAAGAATACGCTTTATGGGAGCTTGGCGACGGATGCGAATTTGAGCTTCGGCTTAGCGGATGATATCTCCAAAACCCTGAATGGCATTGTCAATTTCAACGTGACTAACGGGCAATTGAAAAACATCAACATACTGAAGCAACTTTCGGCGGTAGGTAAGTTCCTCAATCCCACGTCGGCCGCGGCGGGCAACGACACAGCTTTGAAGAAATTTTCGGGTACCTTGAACATCAGAAACGGCCTTGCGACGACCAATAATCTGGTTGCTGTTTTGAATGAAGGCTCGCTTTCGGCCAATGGCTCTCTAAACCTGGTGAACCAAGCTCTTGATCTGCACATGAACGCCGTGCTGGCAAAAGGCATTAGCTCGGCCGTCGGTGGAAACAGTATTGGCGGTTTTCTGAATACCGCTCTGGCCAACAATCAAGGCGAGTTGGTTTTACCGGTGCTTGTGACCGGCACAACAGCCCATCCTGTATTCGCTCCCGACGTTCAGGCGATTGCAAAGATGAAGCTCAATCACCTGTTGCCGACCTCGGGCGATCCTTCAAAGATGACTAATGGCTTAGCCGGTTCCGTACTGAATGGTTTACTTGGCCAGCAATCCGGGCAAAAAAATCAGAAGCAGCAGAGCCCGCTCGATTCGCTGTTCCAGCAGTTAAACAAAAAGAAGCACTAACACGACTCGCCCGCCGG
>DAISJE010000347.1:0-5454 GCA_036821665.1 Bryobacteraceae bacterium
ATTCACTCCCGAATCGATTCGCTTTCTTGCCCAACAGCTCACAAAACAGCGCGGGCTGAAACTGACAGGCGCTGAATTAGCGGCACTCCTCGATGCGGTGGGCGGCGACGCCAACCGGCTGGCCTCAGAGGTTGAGAAACTGGCGCTCTTTACTGGAGGCAGCCGGCCTGTAACGATAGAGGACTTGCAAGCGCTGGTGCCGAATGCGGCTCAGAGCACGATCTTTTCCCTGGTCAACGCGGTGGGCAAGCACGATCGGGCAGTCGCGCTGCGGTCGCTCGATATTCTTGTGCGCGAAGGCGAGTATCTTCCGCTCGCACTGACGTTCCTGAATACGCAATTTCGTCTGGCGCTTGCAGCAAAGGAAGCCAAAGTGAACTCGACGCAACAGGCGCTGGCATTATTCTCCCGGCTCGGCGTCCGCATGTGGCGGGATCGCGCGGAGCAGGTTCTCAATACGGCGGCTGCGTTCACTGCGGATCATTTGTCTAATGCGCTTGCGCTGATTTATGAGACCGACCGGAAATTTCGCGAAGGATATCGAGACGATCGGGTGATCATGGAGTCGCTGGTCCTGAAATTGACGGCACGGGCGTAATTTTTTTCGACTGTCTTCGCCGCCACTCGAATAACACGATTCCCGCGGCGACGGAAACATTCAGAGACGAAACGGCTCCCGCCATCGGGACGCGCACCAACACGTCGCAGTGTTTTTTTACTGCCTCATGGAGCCCTTTGCCTTCGCCCCCCAGCACGATGGCGGTTGGCTCAGCATACTCGACTTCGTCATATAGCTCCGAGCCTCGCTCGTCGAGACCGTAGATCCAGAACCGGCGCTGTTTCAGTCGTTCGAGGCACTGGGTGATGTTCGTGATACGCGCGACCGGCAAATATTCAAGCGCGCCGGCGGCCGCTCGTTCGACGGTTTCAGTAAGAGGCGCAGAACGCCGCTCCGGAAGAACAATTCCCGTAGCGCCTGCGGCGTGCGCGGTGCGAATGACCGCGCCGAGATTGTGCGGATCCTCGAGCCCGTCGAGGATGACTATTAACCCGCCGCGTTCGACGACATTGCTCAGTTCGACATATCCGTGAACGGCCCCGAACGCAATTACGCTTTGATGTGACACACCTTTACTGGCACGGTCGAGTAATTCGCGTGGCTCAAAACGGACCGGAACGGACTGACTCCGGCAGAGATCGACAATCTCCTGGATGCGCGGTCCCGATGCGCCTTTTGCGATGACGACTTTATCGAGCGGCCGATGTGCGCGCAAAGCTTCGCGTACGGGATGAATACCGAGCGTCAGGCGCATTCATTTTGATGCTACCGTTGCGTCATCCGGAAGCGCGAAGGCAATGACATAGTCACCCAGAGGAGAGAGATCGGGAATCCCGTAGCCGCCGGCGGTTACGACAACATATTGTTTTCCGTCGGGACCTTGATATGTCATGGGAGTGGCTTTCGCGCTAGTCGGAAGATCGGCCTTCCAAAGCTGTTCTCCGGTATCGATATTGAAGGCATAAAGAGCGGGAGCCACGGTGCTGCCGATAAAGACCAGGCCGCCTGCCGTCGCAATAGGCCCGCCTAAGGAGACGGAGCCCCACTTGGCGGGAAGCTTGGGGCTGAACTGGCCAAGTGGAACTTCCCATTTCTTTTCGCCCGTGCTTGCTGTGATGGCAACCAGCGTGCCCCATGGTGGGGGCGTGCAGGGCAGTCGTTTAGGGCTCAGCAAAAAGCGCCTCATCATTCCGTACGGGGTCCCACGCTGCGGAGCGAACTCCCAATCCCCATCGATTTTACGGCCTCGTGAACTGCGGAGTCCTTCGTAATCGGCGCGCGGAATGAGCCGGACTTCTGCCGCCAGGTGATTGGTTGGAAGGACGAGCAGGTCGTCGTTGGGATCGTAGGCGAAGCCGCCCCAGTTCTGGCCCCCGATGTTGCCGGGAACCTGAAGGGTTCCTTGAATCGAAGGCGGCGTAAAAATACTACCGGTGCGAAGTTTGTCCATCTCGGCGCGGCACCAGTTGCGGTCGGCATCGTCGATGCCCCAGGCATCTGCGGCGCTGATTGTTTGCGAAGTGATGGGCGCGGGCTTGACGGGAAATGGTTGAGTAGCAGCGGTTGTCTCACCCGGGACATCGCTCTTGGGAACCGGCCGTTCTTCCACGCCGAAAATTGGCTTGCCGGTTTCCCGATTCAGGATGAAGATATTGCCCGTCTTTGAACCGATCGCTATTGCCGGAATGGTTGCACCATTACGATGAATATCGAAAAGCAGCGGCGGAGTGGCGACGTCGTAATCCCAACGATTGTGATGGACCGTCTGGAAATACCACGCGATTGCGCCCGTATCGGCACGGAGAGCGATGACGGAATCCGCGAATAAGTTGTTGCCGAGCCGTTCTCCTCCGAAATAATCGGGGCTGGCGCTGCCGGTGGGAACGAAAACCAGGTTGTGTGCGGGATCGGCTGCTATGACCGACCAGGCATTGGCGGCACCGGTGCGATGGGCCTGGCCCTCCTTCCATGTATTTGCGGCAGGTGCACGGGGATCTTGCGGGATGGGGTCCCACGTCCATTTCCGCTTACCAGTGATTACATCGAAAGCGCGCACTTCGCCGCTTGCCTGATTGACCGAACCGTTGTCGGCGACAGCAGAACCAACCACCAGCGTATTGCCGATGACCGCGGGAGGCGACGTCTCTTCGTAATCGGAATAGTAGTGCGGCGCGATGCGGAGGCCTTGGCGAAGATCAACGATGCCGTTATCGCCAAAGTCGTCGCAGGGCTTGCCGGTTGCGGCATCCAGCGCAATCAAACGCGCATCGATCGTAGCCATGAATATGCGGCGCTGTCCAGACGGTGATTTCCAGGTAGACACGCCGCGATTCGCATAGTCGCCGTAACCCTTGTCTTTATCGATGTGAGGATCATACGCCCACTTTTGCTTTCCGGAAACCGGATCGAGCGCGATGACGCGCCCGAGCGGGGTGCCAATGTACAAGGTTCCGTCTACGTAAAGCGGTGTCGCCTCAAATTGCGTCGGTTTGGAACCATCTTTCGGGGCGTAGGCATCGCCTGTGCGATAGGTCCACGCGATTCTTAGGCTCGCTACATTTGAACGATTGATGGCCTTTAGCGATGAGAAACGCTGCCCGCCGGGATCGTGGCCGTAATTCGGCCACTCGCCCTTGTCGGCAGCACCAGCCAGCGAGGCGATCAGAACAAGCAGAACAGAGGGGAGGCTGCGGACAGACATGTTTCAAGTCTCCAAGGTTTTTTGGTTCGGCGCATCAGAAACGGGACGAGCGGGATTTAGAGCGGGACGAAAAATCAAGTCTGCTCCAACTCTGCCATGGAAGGAAGGCGATAACGGCGGCTCCAGTTGAGTTCGGTCCCATCTGCCAAACGAACCCGCTGATCGCCATGAAACCAGGAGCGTACTTCCGTGATGCGCTTGACGTTGACGATTTCCGAGCGATTAATGCGCCGGAAAACAGCCGGGTCTAGCTTGGCGGCGAGCGATTCGAGGCTGGCGCGCAAGATGTGTGTTTGTGCGCCGCTGTGAATGCACGCGTAATTACGAGCGGCCTCAATCCAATCGATGCGGCTTACTTCGAGGAATACGGAGCGATCGCTATCCTGCTTCACGTAAACAGATTGGCCGCGCAGGCCCGTAACCAGTTCATCGAGCCGGCTGTCCACGCCTGACTGAATGACGCGCCGCGCGCGAGCTGCTGCCTCGGCGAAGCGGCTGGGCTCAACCGGCTTTAGCAAGTAATCCATTGCATGCACTTCGAAGGCGCGGAGCGCGAATTCGTCATACGCGGTTACGAAGATGACATGCAGACTGTGACGGTCCTGAAGAGATTCCAGAACATCGAATCCGGTGCAGTCCGGAAGGCCGATATCCAAAAAAACAAGCTCAGGCTTCAGGCGGTTCAACAGATCTACCGCATGGGCGCCGGAAGACGCTTCTCCGACAATACTGAAATTCGGCTCGGATGCAAGCAAATACCGAAGTTTACGGAGCGCCGGCGGCTCATCTTCGACTAATACGACGCGAATCATGCCGGAACAGGCTTACGCGGCTTTTTCAGCGGCGATGATGCGCTCGGCACCGACTGAAAGGCGATATTCGGGATTTTGCAGATTCAGGCTCAGATTTTGTAGGATGCGATGGTCTACGTCGGCTTCGGCGCGCAAAACTTTCCATTTGTGAAGTTCCTGTTTGCGTTTTTCGGCATCCGCTTGCTGACGCGCGCGGCTCTGTTCCCGTTCCGCTTGCTGACGCGCGCGGCTCTGTTTCATCTCTTGCGATTCGAACCCAATTTCGATCTTACGCTTTTCGGCTCTAAGCTTTAGCAGATCGTTCAGACACTTGTGGAAGTTCCGGTCATGCGTGGTTTGATAGCGCAGATAGAGCGCGAGCTTCTTCTCACGCTCGGGCGAGTCGGTTTCGTCGTGGAAGCAGGAGATCTGTTGCAGCTTGATGGCGCGCTGGCTCAGCCAATAGGATTGCGCCATCTTTTCGATCAATAGCGTTTCAGTAATGGTGGCGGGTTGATGCTCGGCGCGAAGCTCGTCGAGTAAGGTGTTGAATTCTTCCTGCTTTTCCCAGGGTAGAATCGCAAACGCGCCGGTGAAGCCGTGGCGAAGATCATCTTTCGAAGAAGCAGCTTTGCCTTCTTCGGTATTCGGTCCTGTAGAGAGTTGCGAGTTCTTTTGATTCGCGGCGATCTGGGCCGGAGTAGACATAGGTTTTCCGTCTGAAGAATAAAATTCGGACGTATCATCCTGCCCGATTCCATGTAGGTAATTAGCTGAAACCAAGCGAGCTAGAATTTTTGGAAGATTTGTGAAGGAAGGAGCTTGTCCCTCTTTCAAATGCAGAAGCATGGTTGCCAGCAAAGGGCTCACGCTCATGTGGTTGTCAGAACGTGCCGCCAAGAATGCCGACATGGCAGCGCTGGAGCGCCGCTCCACAATGCTACACGCCACTAGCTTTGATTGACGAGAATGCTGCCGCGGAGCAGTGTGCGAGTGGCGGCTCAGCAGAGCGGAACGGAAAAGACAACTCAACCACCGCGCCGGCATCGGCGGCGTTGCGGGTTTCAAAGCGCTGATGCTCGCCGTAAAGCCGCTGGAGGCGCTCAGCCGTGTTCCGAAGCCCGATTCCGCCCGTCGCTTTCACCAGATCGAAGCCCGGTCCGCGATCACGAACGACGAGATGAAGTTGAGCGCCCAGCCGGTATGCACGGATCTCAACGGCGACATCGAAGGTGCGTGGGTGCATACCGTGGCGGATGGCATTCTCAACCAGGGGTTGAAGTACAAGCTGCGGAACAAGCGCGTCTCGCGCATCGTCGTCAACTTCAATTGAGATTTGCAGGCGCTCTTCCAAGCGCGCTTGCATAATACGGGTATAAAGATTCAGCAGCTCGAGCTCGCGG
>DAISJE010000348.1:0-905 GCA_036821665.1 Bryobacteraceae bacterium
AAGTGAGCCGTTGGCCGGCCTTTCGTGTTATTACGCGCGACGCCTTCGAAGACAACCACGGCGCCATCTTCCGGCCGCTGCAACTGTTCAACGAGCCGGCGCGAGTCAATTATCTCGCGCGTGATTGCAAACAGATGCCCGCTGGCATCACGAATGACGGGACCGGATCCACCGCTCACCGGCGGTAAAAAGGCCAATTCATCGTTATCAGCGAGGACCGTGTCCACAGGCGAAAATTCCCGGTTCCTTGCAAATACAATCGACGGACGTTTGTCGCGCAGGGTTGCAAAGCGTTCGGCGTAGTTCTGGAAAATGCCCGCAATCGTCGTTCCGGGCGGGACTTCGATCAACTCTTCGGGCTGTTCAACGATGTCCTTTAAGACCCCGAAAAAGAGAACCCTGACGCGCATTTCCAAATGCTAACAGGACACGGGCAAGCGGCAAATCCATCTAGCCTTATTTCTTTTTGTGGCGATTCTTGCCAAGCACGAGTCTTAAGGCCGAGCCCGGACAAGTAACTCCGGAAGCAGGACTACATGAACGAATGGCTGCTGCTCTGCGGTTTGGTTCTCGTAGGAATCGCGCTTACCGGCTCTTACGTAAAACGACTGCCGCTTTCCGGCGCAATTATCTACGTTGGGATAGGCTTGGCAATCGGCCAACACGGCTTCCGGCTAATCGACCCCAGATTGCCCCAGGATGTCGAGCTTATTGAGAGAGTCACGGAACTTGCCATTATCGTTTCGCTCTTCGGTGCTGGATTAAAGCTGCGCATTCCGCTTCGGAATATCCGCTGGCTAATACCATTCCGGCTCGCGTTCCTTTCCATGGCGGTCACGGTTGGAGCTTTAACTGTAATTGGCGTGTTCTTTTTGCATCTTCCATTGGGCGCGGCGGTCTTTCTC
>DAISJE010000348.1:930-5429 GCA_036821665.1 Bryobacteraceae bacterium
GCGCGGCGATCTTTCTCGGCGGCGTTCTCGCGCCCACCGATCCTGTACTGGCCGCGGATGTTCAGGTCGAGCACTCGTACTCTTACGATCCGGTCAGATTTGGGCTGACGGGCGAAGCAGGGCTCAACGACGGCACTGCTATGCCATTCGTGCTGCTTGGTCTTGGGCTATTAGGTTTGCACGATATCGGGCCAGCCGGTTTGCGATGGCTTCTATACGATCTGGTTTGGAAGACCGCTGCGGGATTCGCGATCGGAAGCCTGCTTGGCTTTTCGGTTGCCAGGCTCGTATTGCACATGCGGCGGGAGCACCGGGAGGCGCTCGGGCTGGATGATTTCCTCGCGCTCGGTCTGATTGCCTTGTCGTATAGTTGCAGCGAACTTGCGAGAACGAATGGTTTTCTCGCGGTTTTTGCGGCCGGTCTGGCATTGCGACGCCAGGAACGCAGTGAAACCGGCAAGGAATTTCCAGAGGAGGCTGCCAGCAAAATTAGTTTGACTCCGGGCTGGCGCGAGGAGGCTGCGACGAGTCCGGAATTGGCCCCTGTTTACATGGTGCAGGCGTTATTGAATTTCAATCAGCACCTCGAGAACATCGGAGAGCTGGTGGTTGTCGTGCTTGTGGGAGCACTTCTGTGGCAATCAACCTTTGTAGCCTCTTTTGCCTGGATCGCGATTCTACTTCTATTTGTGATTCGGCCGGTTTCGATTGAAGCAGGCTTGCTCCGCTCACCTGTAGGCAAAATGGAACGGCACCTAATGGGCTGGTTCGGCGTGCGCGGGATCGGATCGGTTTATTACTTGTGTTACGGCATCACACATGGCCTGCCGCACGACTTTGCCAGGACATGCGCGATTATCACGTTTACCGTTATTGCAGCTTCCATCGTGCTCCACGGGGTCACGGTCACACCTGTTATGAACTGGTACTCCCGGCGCTCAGACTCCGCAAAGTAGACACACATCGCAAACGCGCAGCTATATTTGTGCAAGATGCCAAAACACGAAACCCGGTTCCGTGTGCGCTACGCCGAAACCGGCCAGATGGGGGTTGTTTATTACGCAAATTACCTGGTTTGGATGGAGATCGGACGTGTAGAGCTGGTTCGCTCGCGCGGTTTCGATTACAAGAGCCTGGAACAAGCTGAAGGACTTTACCTCTCCGTAATCGAAGCGAACTGCCGGTACTTGCATCCGGCTCGTTACGACCAGGAGATTGTCATCAGCACTGAAGTAGTAAAGTCCAGTTCCCGAGTAATTGAATTTGGCTACGAGATACGCTCAGTGGAGCAAGGTCGGTTGTTGGCACAAGGCTCCACGCGCCACATCTGGTTAAATCGCGAGTGGCGTCCGGCCCGGCTGCCTGAGCGGTATAACCGCATTTTTGAAACCGGGCCGGAAGCATGACCATCGGATTATCCAATCCACATCTCCGTGGCCATCGCGGGAAGTGCAATATCTCGGATCGTTTTGGTTCTTTGGATCGCTTTGGTCCTTTTTTGGCCCATGCGGCGTAGGAGGACATTGCGGAACCGGCGCGCGGCACGGTAGATGGCGCGCATGATATTTGCATCTTTTTCTTCGACGCGGATCGTTCCGCCGCGATGAAACGTGGCAGTCAACCGGCATACGGTATCAGCGTTGCCGCGCGGACCATTTTCATCGGCTACATGAACGGCAAACTCACGCACATGCTGTTCGAATCGGCCGACAGCAAAGCGCAGCCTGTACTCGACGCGTTTACGCAGCCGATTGTTCATTTCTATTCCACGGGTCGCAATTGAAAACAACATAGGGATTGGTCTAATTCCTTTCTCACCCTATTGTTAGCACCGGCTCATCAATAATAAAAATAGGAAGTTCAACTACTATTCATCGGGATTATCGATGAATGTATATCTCCCAAACCAGTCCATCGGATCAGGGCGAAAACAGTTCATTCCGAGCCGATTCTGTAATTGTCGCGACCGCGGGGTGTTTGATTTTACGCTCTGCCGAAACAGCGTAGAATTCCTCCGTTATGGAATCCAGCGTGCCGACCGCAACGACCCGGACATATCGCTTCACCTCGTCTTCAATTGCCGTTGGAGCGGCAAAGATTCCGGCGCCTGAATGGCCAAAGACATTTAAGAGCGCATTATCCTGAAATTCGCCGACGACGCGCGGGTGAATGTTATGTATGCTGAACCAGTGCTCAAGGTCGCGACGCAAAGCCGATCTTTCCATAGGAAGAAGGAAGGGCGCGCCGTCGAGGCGAGCCGGGAAGTCTTTCCGATAACGGGCCGCGGTTGCCGAGGCGGCGAAAAGTGAAACCCCCGAGGAGCCAAGGCGGTGACTGAAAACGCGGATACCGACCGCTGAATGCGCTGGGGTATGCGTGAGAACAAGATCAAGTTTGTGAGCCGACAGACGTGCAAGCAGATCTTCCGGTTCATCTTCGTAGCAGACGAGCCGCACCGGATGGGCCAACGTGAATACGGGCTGCAAGATGCGATAGGCGATCAGTTTCGGAATGAGATCGGAAATACCGACAATAAAGCGAATCGGCCTCCCGCGCGGCCTGCCTTTGAGCACTTCGGTCAACTCCCGGCCGAGGCCGAAGATCTCATCGGCGTATTGAAAGACCATCCGGCCGGTATCGGTCATTATCAGGCGGCGTCCCGACCGTGTAAAGAGCTTCTCTCCTAGAGTTTCTTCAAGCGCGCGAATTTGCCCGCTGATGGTCGGCTGCGCCAGACGCAATTCCTGGCATGCGCGGGCAATGCTCCCTTCTTTCGCTACGGTCCAGAAATAGAGCAAATGATGATAGTTGAGCCATTCCATCGCACTTCCACTGTACACGAATGTATCGAGTAAACCGATGGGAATGGTCTAAACTATCTATTTGTCTATGAATGATAGAGCCAGTAAGATCGCAATAGGAGAACAACGATGACAACGAAATTTAAATTGACGATCCCTCTACTATGCGCGGCGATGGCGTCTCCGCTAATGGGCGGCGTTAGCCCGCCGGGCGCGAATCTTCAGTACTCAATGGCCGTTTCCGGTGAGGCGAGCCCGTCTACCGCCGCTCAAAAAGAAGCGACAAGACTTCTGAAGCAAGTGGCCTCGCGGGCCGGCGCAACTGTAAATCACGCCGAAACGCTTCAATCGTTCCACCTCGCGAAGCAGGTGAGTTTGCAATCTCATGCTTACGAACTTGAGCGGGCAAAGGGGGCTGTAAATTCAATGGGCCGCGATCTTGATAAACTGCAAGCCCTTCGCGCGGAGGCGCTGCCCTGGCAACAGGTCGTTATCGATCAGCTTGATCCCATGTTGACAAGCCTGGCGGCCAATACGACCGATGCGATTGAGCATTTAAATGAAAACCGCGACCGTCTACACCTGCCGGAATACCGGGATGCGGTCGAAAACATGTCGGCATACGCAGACCAGACTCGCGACCTGATTTCCGCACATGTCGATTACGCGAATGCATTAACAAAGCTGCAACGGCTCCAGGCCGAGTCGGCTGCAGCATAGATTCGAGGGCGGGCCCGAGCGCACTTTTGAGCTGCACATTGTGTGTAGCGAAAGCTGAGCTAGGAATCCCTCGGCCGGGAGGTGGCGATGAGAACGCCCTCCCGGCATTTTTTTGTTTATATATGCGAAGCCGTGCCCCTTTCTTAGCCCTGCGAAGATGAAAACAATGATTCACGTGATTCTGCCGGTCGGACTGCTCCAATGCAACTGCTCGATTTTCGGCGACGAACAGAGCGGGGAAGCGGTCGTAATCGATCCGGGAGATGAGATCGAGAAGATCACGGCAGAATTGGAGCGTCATCGTCTCAAGGTAAAGGCGATTGTCATTACGCACGCGCATATCGACCACGTGGCAGGCGCGTATAAGCTGCGCGCACTCACTGGAGCGCCTGTTTACATGAATGAGCGGGACAGGGAACTGCTCAATGCGCTCGATATGCAGGCGCAGTGGCTCGGGGTCGAGACACCGGTGCGCACGGAAATCGACGTTGCGGCTGACTCGGGAACCGTCCTACGGCTCGGTCGTGCGGAATTTCATGTGCTCTTAACACCAGGACACACGCCAGGCGGTCTATCGCTATGGATTCCCGAGGAAAACAAACTGATAGCCGGAGATACCCTGTTTCGAGATTCAATCGGCCGGACCGATCTGCCAGGCGGCGATTCACGGCAGATTCTTGCGTCAATCAAAACAAAGCTTCTGCATCTGCCGGAAGATGCAACGGTTGTACCGGGTCATGGTCCGAATACCACGATTGGACGGGAGAAAGAGCGGAATCCGTTTCTTCGCGGGCTGTAGTTTAGCCCGACCCGAGCGGTAGCACCGTACTTACTGCTCCATGAAGTAGTAGCACAGCATGTGGCAGACAATCAGATGTGCGTCTTCGATGCGGCCCATGTGTGGTTCTTCCACGCGGATCTGCAATTGAGCCATCGGCCCGAGCTTGCCCCCATCGCGTCCAGTTAACGCGACAGTCT
>DAISJE010000349.1:0-5422 GCA_036821665.1 Bryobacteraceae bacterium
ACGCTCTCGAACCCAAGCATGAACAGCAGATAGACAAGATTCACGCCCCAGCTGCGGGCATAGCCGGGGTGCACTCCGGGAAAGGGCAACGGAGCCAGCGATGTCTGCTGAATGATGAACTCCTCTGCAATCGAGAGGGCGAGGCCGAGAAGCACCAGGCTGACACCGCCTGCGCGCCAGCGGCGAGCCCACTCGCGGCAGAACAGCGCGCCAACACCCCACACCATGATCTCGGGCACATAGACAAAGAGGATGCTGGCGCGCGTCGAGCCGCTCAGTAGCTCACCGATGAATGGAGAGAGCAATAGCAGTGCCCAAATGGGCTTGGCAAATCGAGGCCGTTCCGACATCGATCGCGTTTCGGGAGTCGTGGAGTCGTTCATGGTTTATTTCTTCTCTTTCCCGCCGGCTGCATGATGGGTCGCGTGTACTTCCCGAAAGATCGCTTCCAGATCCCATGTGAGTCTTCCCGTCTGAATCTCTTTCCCGATTTCCCGCACCCAGACAAGCTCGGCCTGGAGCATGGCGAGAAGGTACTCGCTCTCAAGTAAGTTGATCCGAAGAACATGGGTTGAAGCGGCTACGAGCCCGGCGGTTAGCTGCTCGATCTCCGCTTTTAGCTTTTGTGCGCGCTCCTTTAGCCGGCGCGCTGCCTGGTCCGGATCCAAAAACACCATGAAGCTCACCGCGGCCATAAATTCGGACGATTCGCGGCGCGGCGTGGCGAGGATTTTACGGAGAGTATTCACAAGCGCATCCCGGCCCGCCGGCAGAATGCGGTACGTGGTGCGCTCGGGACGCTTGCCCTCGCGGCCCGTTGTCTTCACGGCTATCAGGCCTGCCCGCATCAGGCGACCAATGGCGTGATAAAGCGATCCGCGTTTCAGAGCCAGAATTTCGTCCTTGTGCCGGAGACGAAGGAGCGTTTGCATCCGGTAGGGGTGCATCGGCGCCTCTCTGAGCAGGGCAAGAACGGCAATTTCCCAAATGCCGAGTTCCAGCGACATATAGTTCACTTGAACTATATCAAAAGAGCTATCGTCAGATCAGCTCCCATGCTGTAATAGGCCGAGACGCGAGACCACTCGATTGTGATATTCCACGAACTCACTCTGAAAGCTCTCCATTTCAAACGCCTGCGGTTGATGAAGGCCGCGCTCCTGCTGTCCGCTGTTTCGATGTGCGCATGGGGGGCCGAAATTGACGCGTGGTCGGTACCGAGCGTCCAGAAGGTGCGGCCGGACGATCCTGCACAGTCGCGGAACGCTGTATGGGACGGCGCTTCCCGCACCATCTCAGTGGCGGGCGCGAAAAATGAACATGTACCTTTTCAAGTCGTGATCTCAACGGCGCCGCCGAAGAATCGAATCGATCCTCCCGCGTCCGGCTTATTCGTTACGGCATCCGACCTGGTGTCGCCCGGAGGGCGCATCCCCTCTTCGCAGATCAAGCTTTACTTCGAACACTACATCCTGTGTCAGGGCGCGTCGAGCCTGGTCGGCGCCGGCGGGTTCTGGCCCGATGCGCTGGCTCCGCTCACCGATTCGTTCAGCATGGCGGCGGCATTCCGGCAGACAGTCAAGAACCGGCCCATCTGGATCGATATCGTTACGCCCACGGACGCGCACGCCGGTATCTACACGGGAACGGTCCGGGTGACACAGAACGGCCGGCCGGTATCCGAGTTGAACGTTCGCCTGACACTTTACGATTTCGCGCTACCGCCGGATACGCACTTGATCACCTACATGGGAGTCGGCGCGGATCAGTTGGCGCGATTTCATAAAGTGAGTCCGGCGGCGGCGCAGACGCTACTGCGCAAGTATCACGCATTTCTGTATGCGAACCGAATGGAGCCGTGGTTCAATGAAGCGCTTCAGCCGCGGATTACGCGAACGGGATCTTCCGTCGCCCTCCAATTCGATGAGGAGGCGTACGACCTCTATATGAACCAGTGGAAGACCAAGCGCGTAATCCTCGAATCTGTCCCGCACGAGCTGGCAGCAGACCCGCAGATGGTCAAATCCTACGTGCAACAGGTTGTCGGGTACTACCGCAAACACGGCTGGCTCGACCGGCTGGTACTGAACAGCCCGATCGACGAACCTGCTTCCGCGCAAGCTTTCGAGGAGACGCGGAAATGGGCAGCAGCGGTGCACGAAGCCGCTCCAGGCGTTCACTTTCTCGCGACCAAAACGCCGGTTCCCGAAAATCCGGCATGGGGTACGCTGAGCGGTTATGTTAATGACTTTTCGATCCACGGCAACGATCTGAACGATATCCGGATCGAACAGGCCATAGCTGCTGAACGCTCACGAAAGGGCGAACTGACGTGGTATATCTCCTGCGATCAGGTCTATCCTCAGCCGAACTATTTCATCGATGCGCCCGCCATGGACCCCGTGATGGTGCCATGGATCACGTGGAGGTATGGTTTGCAGGGGATCCTCTACTGGGATTTGAAGTTCTGGTCACAGACAGTGGACCCATGGCTGAACCCGACCACGTACCTGTCCGGATATCTATGCAGCGGCGGCCGAAATCTGAATGGTGAAGGCTCGCTTCTGTACCCCGGTAGTGAAGTCCGTCGCTATACCGGACAAAGAGATGTGGACGGGCCTGTATCATCCATCCGCTTCGAGTTGCTGCGAGAAGGTATCGAAGACTACGAATATCTCTGGCTGCTGAAATCGCTCGGTGACGGCGCTTTCGCCGATCAGGTCGTTCACAGCATGGTGGCAACGGTCGGCGCCTTTTCACGGGATGCCGATCAGCTCTATGCAGCGCGGCAGAAAATGGCGCAGCGGATTGAGCAACTCACACGAAGGCAGTAGGCGAAGGAACTGATCCGCCCGGACACGCGATCCTGCTAGTCGAGACGCGCTAGCGCGGTGTTTCCGAAGTTGCTATAGCCGGTGACGGGACAGGCACGACTGCCGCTCGCGCATTCAGCGTGCCTCGGTGTTAGAACCGTGCCCTTGCGCTCAGGACAGTCGAGCCAGTCCCGCTGTTCGAGGTACCTCGATGTGGAAATTCGGAGCACATCGCGCTTCCGCAGAGCGGGGCTGCGAGCCCCGCGCAGGCCGGGGGCCTAACGTCATTTAGTTTTGGTGGAGCAGAATCCCCGTCCTGCGGCCGATGCCTCGTCGGCCTCTTTAAATTGTTGAATTCTCGAACAGCCGGGCGAGGGCGCCCGGCGCAGCTCAGGGAGCTGCCCCACCAAACCCTTCCCAGATTCGGGAAAACTAAATGACATTGGGCCGGGGGCCTGCCCCACCACGCCACTGTTCGGAAGTCCGAGTCTCAGTGCAAGCTGGCCCGTGCTGCCGCGCACAGGACAGTCGAGCCAGTCCCGCTGTTCGTCGACGGTTCATCTAAATTTGGCTTGTTTTCTTAGGCTTACATGTAGTCACTCTCGATTTTCCTTGCCTCTTATTGCAATTTGCGATATATAAATTGCAGATTGCTATATGACGGTAGCCGACAAGATTCGCTATCTCCGAATGGTCGAAGGTCACCTGCGCGGGCTTGATCGGGAGATGACACAGAAGGAGCTAGTGGAGGCGATCGGTAAGGACCTGAAGCGTCCTATCAGCCAGCCCTATTTGTCACAACTTGAAAACGGCAGCCGCAAGCATCTGACGAACACGACCAGATTGCTGCTGGCGAAATTTTTTCGCGTGCATCCCGGCTACCTGGTGGACGATCCCGAAGGATTTCAGACGGAGCTGATTACGGATTTGCGCGATCAGGAAGACAAGCTGGATCTGTGGCTGATTCAAGGCGCCGAGCGGTTTCGTCGCGACGGCCAGCTTTCCGAAGCACTGCTGAAGCTAGCGCGGCATGACGACACGCGCAAATGTCTATTACTGCTCCGAGCTGTCTTAGAAACACCGGGTCTTGTGGAGCGGTTGTGGGATGTTCTGCAGCCCAAGGAGGAAACGCATCATGAACTGGCCTAACATTTTCCTGTTCTGTTTTGCGGTTGGCGCTTTGTGGAGTTTCGCGTCGTTGCTTTTGGGCGGAATGCATTTAGGGCATTCGGGGCACGGGCATTTTCATTTGCATGCGCACGGACACGGCGTTCACGCCCACGGTCATGGAGCGCAAATACATGGTCACGGCCACGTGCATGGCGGTCAGGATGGCGGGCCGTCGTGGATCGGCAGTATGGTCAACCCGAGTTGCGCGGCCGTTTATCTGGCATGGTTTGGCGGCGTCGGATATCTGCTCACGCGCCATACGGGCCTGGTGTTTTGGCTGGACCTGCTGATTGCAGTGGCGGTCGGACTGACGGGAGCGTGGCTTCTGGCCGGATTTCTGCGTTTTTTGCAATCGAGAGACCGGCCGCTCGATCCGGCCGATTACGAGATGGTCGGAGTTCTGGGGCACGTCTCTTGCGGCATCCGGCCGGGTGGTGTCGGCGAAATGATTTTTGTTCGCGATGGTGTGCGCGTGCCCGTCGCCGCACGTAGCGACAACGGTGAGGAGATTTCACGCGGCGAAGAGGTTGTCGTCACGCGCTACGAGAAAGGTATTGCGTTTGTACGTACCTGGGAGGCAATGACCCAGCAGAGCCCGGATTTTGGCTCGGAATCATTGCAAAAGGAGACAAAAGATGTCGAGTGAAATTGTTTTTATTGCCGTAGTGGTGGTGCTAACGCTGCTGGCGCTCATGATGGCGATGGCAACGCTGTACCGCAAGGCGGGGCCACATGAAGCGCTGATTGTATATGGCCTTCGCGGCACGCGTGTTGTGAAGGGGCGCGGAACAGTGATTTTTCCGATGGTGGAGAACTGCCGCCAACTTTCGCTACAACTGATGTCATTCGATGTCGCGCCGCAGCAGGATCTGTACACCAAACAGGGCGTCGCGGTAACGGTGGAAGCAGTGGCGCAGATCAAGGTTAAAAGCGATCCGGAATCGATTCAGACCGCCGCCGAACAGTTTTTAACGAAGACGGACGTGGCGCGCGAGGGATTGATCCGGCTGGTGATGGAAGGACATCTGCGCGGAATCATTGGCCAGCTCTCGGTGGAACAGATTGTGAAAGAGCCGGAGATGGTGGGCGACCGCATGCGCGCGACCTGCGCCGACGATATGACCAAGATGGGGCTCGAAGTCATTTCCTTCACCATCAAGGAGGTTCGGGACAAGAACGAGTACATCACCAACATGGGGCGGCCCGATATTGCGAGAATCAGGCGCGATGCAGACGTAGCCGCCGCCGAAGCGGACCGCGACACGGCCATCCGCCGCGCGGAAGCCATGAGAGCCGCCGCTGTTGCGAAGGCCCAAGCCGATCAGGAACGTGTCCAGGCCGAGGCGCTATCGCTGGCCGCGCAGGCTCAGGCGCAGCGCGATCTCGAAATCAAGAAAGCGCAATATGTCGAGACGATTAAGCGCCAACAGGCGCAAGCC
>DAISJE010000350.1:0-5392 GCA_036821665.1 Bryobacteraceae bacterium
CTGCCGACTGCTGCACATGGCCTTCCCGTTCCTCAACTTCCCCGAGTAAGTTGTGGAGTTCAGCTTTGTCGTGGCGCTGCATTAGCGCCTGAATTACCTGCCTGCTCTTTTCGGTTGCGCCTGATTCGAGATACTTCAACGCGAGATTGTAAGCAGCGTCGTAGTTGGCCGGAACGGTCTGCGCTAGAAGAAGAGCGCAGGGGATGAGAATTGCGAACAAACTGCGCATGCAAGCAAGAGCTGCGGGGCTAAGAGCCCCGCGCAGGCCGAGGGCCTGCCCCACAAACCAAGTTACCAGTAAAACTTCAGCGCGAACTGGAGCTCGCGGGCGTCGTTCGGCGCGTCGCGTGTCGAGGAGATGCGCGCAAAATTCGCAGTATCCAGGTAATTGAGATTGCCAGGCGTGCCAAATGTCGGCGTGTTTGTCAAGTTGAACGATTCGGCGCGAAATTCAAAGTGGGTCGTTTCGGTCACCGGAAATTCCTTGAAGAGAGAGAAATCGAGCCGGCGAATAGGCGGCCCGCTTACCTGTGTTTGGCCTCCGCCGAGAGGCAAAATGTCGCTCTGACCAACTTGTGTGACGGCCGGGGGTGTTGCGAAGGCCGCCGGATTATAGAATTGCTGGACATTGTGCAATCCGCCATACGGATTGGCGCCCGTGTAGAGCGCGTAACAACCGGTTCCCGCGCCGGTAGAGGTAGCGCAATCGATGGTCTGGGGCTGCCCGTCATCCAGCGTCAGGATGAAATTGGTAGACCAGCCGCCAAGCAGGAACTCTGCGTAACGGTTTGAAAGGCTGTATTTCCGGTTTCTGCCAACCGGTAAGTCATAGGTTCCGCTGAACGACAACGCGTTACGAATGTCGAACGCCGCCAAGCCGTAATCGTATTGAATACCGACACCTGGGATTTGAGGCGCACGAAAGCCACTGACATTGCCGTTACTGAGCGCGTCACCAGCATCGCTTAAGGTCTTCGAATATGTGTACGAGAGGAGCGCAGTCAAGCCTTTCGAGAAACGGTGCTGATACTTCGCCTGCAGCGAATGATAGTTGGCCGTCGCAATCGTAGCTGCGTATGGGGAGCCACGCGAAAAATCGGGAAACGCAACATAATCCTGCGGATTGTATCCGAGCGGCAGCAAAACTTGTTGCTGATTGGTGCCGACGAACGCCTCCAGATGCCGGCTGAGCGATGCTACATATCCCGCTGAGATCACATCGCTGTTTGTGAGTTGATATTCGAGCGTCAGATTGTAGCTCTGAACGTAGGGGGTCTGGTAATGAAACTGAATACCACGCAGTGCGAGCCCCGATGCGTTGACATCCACCGGGTTCAAAGGTACACTCGATAGCCCGTTCTCAATGGTTGCGATGGTGCCGTTGGGAAAGTAATTCGGCGATACGGCATTCGCAGCCGGGAAGTTGAACGTGTACTGGAATGGGTAGTTGTATCCCAAGCTTGGATACCCGCCACGGTTTTCGAACGCTCCATAAAATATGCCGTACCCGCCGCGCACGACCAAATGCTGGGTGGCCTGGTAGGCGAAGCCAAATCGCGGTGCGAAATTGTTCTTCTGAATGATGCTCAAGCCGGAACCATACGCGTTCGTGTAGTTGAGCGCGATGCCGTCTTTGGCGAGCAACTGAGTAAAGCTGGGCGAAAGCGCCGGATCGCCTTTCCGGTTGGCGGGAATAATGTACTCGGCGCCCGCGCCCGGTGTTCCGGGCACAAAGTTCGCCTGCGCTCCATAACGTTCGCCAGTGGCGCTGAACCAATCCCAACGGAGCCCCAGGTTGAGCGTGAGTTTGCTATTCACCTTCCAATCGTCTTGAAAATAAGCACCGTAGTAAGAACGGTTGGCTGCGACATCTCCAAAGTTGGAGGCCTGCACCTGATTAGCGCCGCCGAGAGGAGCTCCGCCGAGGCTCGGGGCAGCCGTCGGAGTAAGCAGAAACTGTGCGCGGCCTGTGCTTCCATCAGTCTGATTGACGATCGATGTGTATTGCCCGCCGAAGTCGAATTCGCCACGTGAAAACGGCGGTGCTTCCCACGGAAAGTAGATCGACTGCGCCTCGAATCCGCCTTTAAACGTGTGCGAGTGATAGACCTTGTTCAGATTTTCCGTAAATTGAATCGTGTTGCTGTAGCGATCGCTAATCAGCCATTCCGCTGAACCGAGCTGGCTGAGACCTCCGATGCCTATGTACGGTAATCCCCCGTTGCCTGGAAGCTGGGGAATGCCCTGAATGCCGAATTGCGCGGGAATATTTGAAGTGTCGCTTCCGTATGGCTGCACGCGAGATGTGTGCTCTCGGTTGAAGCCGACACGAGCTTCATTGACCAGCGTCGGAGTAAACGAATGCGTATAGCTAATGGCCGCGCCTTGCGTGTCCACCTGCTGATCACCATCTCCAAAGCCGCCACCATCGGCATAACCGGTAAACGGACCGGGAATAAAGCTTGGGCTCTTCGACCAACTATAACGGCCGAAAAGAGAGTCCTTCGACGAGATATTTTCATCGATGCGTACATCGAATTGGTTAACGTTTGTATACGATCCGCGATTCACGTTGAAATTATCGACAAGCCCAGGTTGCGTGGGAGCGGGCATCAAGCTCAAGAGCTTCACGGCATTCGGATCGAGCCGGTTAGCAGGAATGATGTTGCCCGGGAAAGGGTCGCGCACATACTGACCGTTGCCGATGCTTCGAGTGGTTGACGGATCAAAGACCGTGCCGAGCGGATACGAATTGCCTAGCGCGTCCGTCAGACTTCCCGACTGAAGCGGAATCATGTCGGAGAAATTGGTGAACCCGCTGTTGCGTTCGAGCGCGGTCGGCACTGTGTTGCCGGTTAACGGGACGCCCTGTCGAATGCGCGTGCCTTCATAATCTCCAAAGAAAAAGGTCTTGTTTTTGATGATGCGGCCGCCCGCTGCCGCACCGAACTGGTTCTGTTTAAAAGAGCCTTTCGGCTGGGAGTTGGCGTTTTGGAAAAAGTCGGCGGCGTCCAGCTTGTCATTGCGCAGAAACTCCCAGAGAGTTCCGTGAAAGGCATTGGTACCGGATTTGATGCTGGCGTTCAGAACCGCGCCGCCAGCGCGTCCAAATTCGGCACTGAAGGTGCTTGTCTGCAGGCGAAATTCGCTAATGGCATCGACCGGCGGTTTGATCACATAAGCTGCGCCGCTCAGAAAATCGACGTCGTTTGTGTTGTTGTCGATGCCATCGAGCATGTAGTTGTTTTGCGCGGGACGCGTGCCGTTCGCCGTAAACCAGCCATTCGCATTGAGGCCGCGGCCCTCCGGCTGGCCGACGGTTGCGCCGGGCACAAGACGCGCGAGAAACGTATAGTTTCGTCCATTGAGAGGCAGATCGTTGATTTCCTGCCGCTCGATCACTTGCCCCACCGAACCGTTCTCTGTCTGCAGAAGCGGCGCTTGTCCAGTGACCTCAATTTCGCTGGTCACCTGGCCCAGAGATAAGTCAAAATCGACCACCAATTGCTGCTGAATGTTCAGCTCGAGGCCGGAGTGCACGGCTTTCTTGAATCCGGGATGTTCCGCTTCAACCGTGTACCGGCCAATCTTCAGCGCCGTGAATACGTAGGTACCGGCCGGGGAACTGGCTGTGGTTTGAGAGAAGGAGGTGCCTTCATTGCGCACAGTGACAGTTGCACCCGGCACAACTGCCCCAGTGTTATCGCGAATGGTCCCTAGAATGGTGCCAGTATCGACTTGGGCGTGTAGGGCGGAGGCGGAGATAAGAAAAGCGGCGGCAATGACGAACGAGCGAAGAGATCGTGGGAGGGGCATACCTGGTCCTTTCCTGCAACGCGGTCAAGCGAGATCTGACCGCGTTGGCAGAAACTTATCACAGCTTTTGATTACTGTCAACGTACACGGTGCTAAATTCCTTGTTTAAAGCTAGAAATGGCGATATTCTGGGGAGCAAACTGACCGCCAGCAATCGATGCGAGCGCAAACGAGTGGTATCGTACACGAACGGGTATAAGGTATGCCAGCAGAAAAGCCTGAACATGCCAATCCCGCAGGAATCAAGGACATTGCCCGGGCGCTAGGCGTGTCAATCGGTACGGTAGACCGGGCTTTGCACGGCCGGTCCGGGATCAACCCCATGACCAAGGCCAAAGTGCTCAAAATGGCACAGACCCTCGGATATCAGCCGAATTTTGCGGCGCGCCATTTAAAGCTGAAGCGGAAGATGCGCATCTCCGCTCACCTGCCACGCGAGGTCGCAACTTTTTTCGATGCCGTCCGTGAAGGCATTGCCGAAGCCGCCAAACCATTTCAATCGACAATAGAAATTCAGTTTCGAAGTTATCCGCGTCTGGGTGAAGGCGATCTGAGGTTGTTCGAGGAGAGCCTACAAGATCAAACGAACGGAATCATTGTCACTCCGGGCCATCCGGCTGGACTAAAGCCCTGGATCCGGAAAGCGGCGCGCGCGCATATTCCTGTCGTTTGCGTCGCCACCGACGCACCCGGTACCGAGCGATTGGCCGCAGTTTCGGCAGATGCGTTTACCAGCGGCGCCATGGTGGCGGAGTTGCTCACAGGCTTCGGCCAGCATCCTGAGTCGATTCTGATCGTCACCGGAGACTTGAGCGTGGTAGACCATGCCGAAAAGGTAGAGGGGTTCCGTTCATTTCTTGGGAAATCGGGCCATTCCGCTCAGATCGCAGGCGTACTTGAAGCACATGATGATGCTGAGAAGGCACGGGAACTGACGCGAGAATTCGTTGCATCACATCGCGGGTTGGGGGCCGTATATGTCAGCACGGCGAATTCGATTCCCGTAATCGAAGCGCTGCGCCAGGCCGGGCGGCTAGGGCAAATTCCGGTGATCACGACCGATCTCTTCCCCGCCCTGGCGCCGCTGATTCGGGACGGCTACGTGCTCGGCACGGTGTACCAGCGTCCGAAAGCCCAGGGCCGGATGGCATTTCAGGCGCTTCACGAATTCTTGGTGCAAGGAGCGTGTCCGGTGCTGCGGCATCGCATTCCGCCACATATCGTGCTCCGAAGCAACCTGGATGTCTTCCTGGAAATGCTGCCCGCCGACCGCGATGATACAGCCTATGGCACCCAGGAATTCTGGCAGGCTGTTGGAAGTAGCCAAACCCAGGAACAGGAAAACCGTTGACAGAAGGCTGAAATCCATGATTTACTGAACCCGTTAACGTTAACGTGGATCGTTTTAAATTCTCGCCTGCCCCATCCTCCCAAACCGGAGCCGTGAAAGCTTGGGGAGAGCCCGTTACACTTCCCACTTACGAGCCCGCGGCGGCCGATCCGAATCCCATGTTTCTGGAGAGGCGCGTTTATCAGGGGAGCAGCGGCCGCGTGTATCCGTTGCCCTTTACAGATC
>DAISJE010000351.1:0-5389 GCA_036821665.1 Bryobacteraceae bacterium
GCCTCATGTCGAAGGCCGTGGACTCGTTGCTCGCGGGCGAATGGAATCGGCGTGAAGCTCGCCTCCTGATTTATACCTGCCTGGGCGCCTTCCCCGATGCCGCCTGGCATCTCACCTCTGAAACGGCTCTTCAGGATCGTGTCCGTGAACGCCTCCGTTCGCCCTGGACGTGCCTGGTCGGCTTCGTTTTTCTGCTGCTGGCGCTGGCGATTGTAACTTCCGGTTTTCCGGCAGCACGTAGCTTGTTTGCCCTTCGGGACGGAGCCATCTCAGGGCGCTTGCTTTTCATCTGGGTGCATCCCAGCGCGGGTGGCGGGGATCGCGGCGTGCCGTCCGATCTTCCGCGCGCCTGGGCTCGGCGAAGTCAAATGCTCGAAGGCGTCGCGGGCTTTACCGTCGGTCACCAAACCGTTTCATCGGCCAGGAGCAACCCGGCCCGGTTTCTGATCATAACGACCGAGCGGGATCTCTTTCCAACACTGGAAGTACGCCCCGTTCTCGGCTTTGTGCCCCGCAACAAGGCCGGAGTTGTTTTCACGGATGCGACTTGGTCCGCGCTCTTCCATCGCGATCGAGCCGTACTCGGCGCTCCGGTCCGCATTGGAAGCCAAGTGTACCCGGTCACGGCTGTGCTTCCCGCAAGTTTTCGATTTCTTACGCGTGAGCCAGCCATTTATGTTTCGGAACCCTTTATTCCGGCCTCGCGTGACACACGGTTGATGGTCGTTGCACGCACCAAGCCGGGGGTGTCCGTGGATCGCCTGGACCGCGAACTGACCAGGATTGCGGAAAGCGCGATGGACTACTTTTTGAAATCTGACCTTCGCTACGCATCTTTAAATGCCACCTTGTGGACACCGGTATGGGTGTTCGGTATAACCGCGGCGCTCAGTGCGTTTTTTGTAATGGCCATATCGAAGGTGCGCATCCGGCGTCTTCGCTCGGCCTTTCGTTCGGAAAATCGAAAAGCGAGTATAAGACGGGCTGCGTTCTTTGCAGCGAAGTCCGGCTTGTGTCTCGCCTTTATCCTTCTCGCAGGATTGGAATGGTCTCGCTCTCAATCCGCCGTTCTGTTCGCTTCCTGGGACCCGGCAAATGGCCCGCTTCTCGTTTGGCTGTACATACTCGGGTCCATGGGTGTTTGGCTTTGGTCGCTTGCGGATCAGCGTGCACGCTGCCGCGTTTGCCTGCGTTTGCTATGTTTCCCGGTGCGTGTCGGTTGTCCGGGATGCCTTCTACTCGACTGGTCGGGAACAGAACTGCTGTGCACGGAGGGTCACGGCGTTCTCCACGTGCCGCATCTGGCTCCTAGCTGGGACGAGGAATCAGACCGCTGGATTGCGCTTGATGACTCCTGGCAGGAGCTGTTTGCCCATACACGATAATTCGGCCCGCGCGGAACGCTGCCGTTCGCAGCCAGGCAAGTCATTCGGAACGAGGGCCGGCTGCCAGGACGTTGTGTATGATTTCGCCGAGTTTCATGAACTCCTCGAAATCGGCGGGTTTTCGAAAATAGATCGCGTTGAGAGCCGCCGCTCGCTCTCTGTCCCGCGGTGAGTCGGAAGAAGTAATAATAATAACCGGGGCAAGCGCGCAATTTCCGCTTTGGCGGAAGCGTGTCAGAATTTCTTCGCCGCTATAGCGCGGAAGATTTAGATCTAAGAGCAGCAGATCCGGCGAGCGAGCTTTCCCTATATCGATGTTGTCGATCAATTCGAGTACGCCGGCTCCATCGGAGCAGACCTGAAGGTCGACCGGCAGCCTTGCATCTTCGAGCATGGTTTGAATGAGAAAGACGTCCGCTTCGTTGTCTTCGACTATCACGACCCGGAATCGGCCATTCTCCATCACGCCTCCGGGAGCGTGAAATAGAACGTTGTTCCTTCATCCGGCTCCGATTCCAACCAAATGCGCCCGCCATATCGCTCGACGATCTTTTGGCAGATAGCAAGCCCAATGCCCGTTCCCGGATACTTGCCACCGCTTGCATGAAGGCGTTTGAATAACCCGAACACGCGATCATGGAACTGCGGTTCGATACCGATTCCGTTGTCGGCGATGGAAAACCGCCACATGCCGTTTTCCATTCCGGCGGCCGCATGAATGCGGGGCGGCTCGGTATCTTTTCGATACTTGATTGCGTTTCCGATCAAGTTTTGCAGAAGCTGCTGCAGATGCACTTCTTTGACTCCCACGGCCGGTAACGGATCGTACGTGACTTGAGCATTGCTCTCCTGGATAACCCCCTGCAAGTTGGAGAGCACCTTACGTAATGCATCCTCGGTGCTTACGGGCTTGAGTACTTCATTGTCGGTTGCCGCTGCTTGCGTATAGGCGAGGAGATCCGAGACAAGATCTCCCATCCGTTGCGCGCCTTCCGTTATGTATCCCAGGAACTTATCGGCTTGCTTGTCTAATTTGCCGGCGTAGCGCTTGTTGAACAATTGGCTGTAAATCGCCACGTTTCGAATAGGTTCTTGCAGATCGTGCGATGCCGAAAATGCAAACTGCTCGAGATCGCGATTGGCGCGCCGCAATTCCTCTTCGGTGCGCTTCTGATCGTCGATATCGGTCGCGGTGCCGAACCATTTCACGATGCAGCCTTGCGCGTCACACAGCGGCACAGCGCGTGTTAATACCCAGCGATACATACCATCGCGACGCCGCAGCCGAAATTCGATATCTGCGGGTTCGCCCGTGGAGACATGCCCGATCCAATAGGCCGCCACACGCGGCAGGTCTTCAGGATGGAGGAAAGCAGCCCAATCACCCGCCCCATAAAAATCCTGCTCCGGGACATCCGTGTATTCCTTCCAGCGTTGATTTAGATAATCGATGACGCCATCGGGCTCGGCAGTCCACACCATTTGCGGCATCGAATCGGCGAGCTGACGGAAGCGAGCCTCGCTATGGCGGAGACTTTCTTCGGCCGTTTTCCGTGCGGTCACGTCCATGATGACGCCCACCATGCGCTCCGGCCTTCCCTTAGCATCGCGTAGAACCCGCGCGCGGTCGACAACCCAGATGACCTGCCCGTTGTTCAGCGCGAGGCGGTACTCAACGTCGTATTCGCCTTCGCCAGCCAGGGCGGCATCCCGTACCGCAAGCACACGAGCCTGATCGTCTGCATGCACAAAGCGGTGCGGGTCTTCCGCATCCGAGGTGTCCAGACCGAGTATCTCAGCCGCATTGCCGGAGAGACGCGACACTCCCGTGGCGAGGTCGCATTCCCACGCAACCATGCGCCCGGCGTCCAGCCCGAATCGCAGCCGCTCTTCCGATTCCACCAGCGCTGTTTCCGTATTCTTTCGTTCGGTAATGTCGAGGGCGGTTCCGATAAGGCGAATACAGCGCCCATCCTCGTCGAAGACGCCACGGCCTTTGGCTGCGACCCAGCGCACACGCCCATCCTCCTTCCCTATGGTTCGATACTCGACATCGTAGAGCGCGCGGCGGTTCGGATCGGCGGCGGCAGCATATGCCTCGCTCGTGGCGGCACGGTCGTTCGGGTGAAGTCCGTGATAGAAATCGCGCATCGTGACCGGTACGTCAGGCGAAATGCCGAACATTGTTTTAACGGATGCGGGCCAGACGAGTATGTCGTGAATGGGGTCCACGTCCCAGAATCCGATTTCCGCGTATTCAGTGGCCAGCCGCAGTTGTTCCTCGCTTTTGCGCAAGCCGGTCTCGGCCTGTTGTCGTTCAATCAGGTCCGCAGCCTGGCGGGCCAGTATATCGAGCAGCCGCAGGTCGCGATCCGCGGGCGTTCGCGGCGCGGTGGAATAGTGTGTCGATAAAGTGCCGAGCACTTTGCCGGAGCGGCTGATCAGCGGCGTCGATTGGCACGCCTTCACATCGGCGGCAAGCATCACATCGCGAGCTTGCGTCCGCTCGTATAGAGAGCTATGAGCAATATCTTCTACGATGACCCGCTCGCCGCGTTCCAGCGCGATCCCGCAAGCCGCCTGCCCACCCTCGACGCCGTTGAAGAAAGTGAGGAATGGCTCACTGAATCCGCGCTGCTGCACGATGTGCGGCACCCCGTTTTGGAACAATTGGATATTTCCCTTGTCGGCACACGTGATCTCGATGGCGGCCTCGATAATCTGCCCAAGCAGGTGGTTCAACCCATCGGCTTGGCCGAGACTTGTGCTGAGCTGCTGCATGCGTGTCATGGCTGCTAACTCGAAAGCCAGCTCTTCGCTAATCTCCGTAAGCGCTTCGGCTCGCTTGCGCTCCTCTTGATAGGCCCGCGCGTTAACTATGGCCGAGCCGATTTGGGAAGCCGCAAGCTCCAGGAAGCCTTTGTATTTTTTGTCGAGCTCAATGCGGGCGCTCACGCCGGCAATCAGGAACCCGGCGAACTTGTGGCCACTGGCTCCCCGGATTGGCAAAACCAGCGCCGTGTGAGGTAAATCCGACCACGGGCCGCTTGGTACCTTTTGAAATTTCGAGGGCAGGTCCCGCACGATTTGGGTTTGTTCTGTTGTGTAAGATGCCGCGAGTGGCCAAATGCAGCCTTCCCGTTGTGCAAGATCGATGCTCGGCAGCCGAAAGTCTTCGGACGCGGTATCAATGCCTGTCGAGGCAATAAGCCGAGCGCGCTCCCCATCCGCGTCGGCGAGGTAAAGCATGGCAAAGGGAATATCCTTCGGGTGTTCCGCCAGAGTTTCCGCGGAAAGAGCACACGCTTCTTCAGCGGTTTTCGCTTTGGCGGCCCACGTGCCCAAATCGCGTAAGATAATGATCCGCCGTTCGCCGATGACCTTGTCGGTAATCTCGTGAACCGTGGCCATGACGCCGCCGATACCGCTCGGGACTGTGTGATCGGGAACGGGGCTGTATGCCACCGTGAAGTGCGTCTCCTCGGTGAACCCGCGCCGGTGAATCTCCAGTTCGAAATCCTCGATCCACGTGCCGGGGCCGCCCTGAAAGGGTGTGTCAATCAGGGGCTTCAAAACAGGCCAGATTTCGGCCCAGCATTCACGAACGGGTTTTCCCAGCGCCCATGGGTGTTTCGCTCCAAGAATAGGGCGGTATGCGTCGTTATAAATGGAAATGTAATCTGGTCCCCACCAGAGTAACTTGGGGAAACGATCTGTCAGCATAAAGCTGACCATCGTCCGCAAGGATGACGGCCAACGCTCGATGGGTCCCACGGCAGTTTGAGACCAGTCGAACGACTGAATGCGTTCTGCCATTCCGACGCTTTCGATGCCGTTCGCCTGCGCCAGCTTTAGATCTCCATCGCGGTTACGCGAGGTGGATCCAATGCTTTCAGTTGCTGCCATGCGGCCTCCTGGTGGATTTAGGAACCTTTCGTGTTACTCAGGACGGCCTTCACGCTTTCTGAGCTTACGTTAACACTTTCTGTAAGTTTGTCTGTGCC
>DAISJE010000352.1:0-5383 GCA_036821665.1 Bryobacteraceae bacterium
CTGGTTGAAGAACCGCTACGGCACCTTGGCGGCTCTGAACCGGCAATGGGGCACTAACTTCAGCACCTGGGACCTCGTAACTCCGGATACGACACGCGAAGCCATGAAGCGTACGGACGAAAACTACTCGTCGTGGGCTGATTTCAAAGAATGGATGGATATATCCTATGCGCGGGCGTTGAAGATGGGCGTCGATGCGATTCATTCGGTCGATCCGCACGCCTATGTCGGCATTGAAGGGGCGCAAATGCCAGGGTGGGGCGGCTACGATTACGCGCGGCTGACTAAAACGCTCGATGCCATGGAGCCCTACGATATTGGCGATAACATTGAAATCATCCGGTCACTCAATCCGCACCTGGCCTTTATCACAACTGCTTTCGCGACCGGCCCTTTGGAGAAACACCGTGTCTGGTATGAACTGCTGCACGGGGCTCGGGGCCACATCATCTGGGACCCAAAAAGCGATATTGTTGAACCGGACGGCACGATTGGCCCTCGCGGCCGCGATGTAGCGCCTTATTGGAACGAACTGCGCGGCGGTATCGGCGCACTTATCATCAATAGCGTCCGCCAGGCCGATCCCATTGCCATTCATTACTCGCAAGCAAGCATGCGAACCGTGTGGATGAAAGCGCAGCGTCCGAAAGGCGACGCCTGGATGGATCGCATGTCGTGGACCGAGCGGAAAGATAGCGATTTTCTGCGCCTCCGCGATTCATACTGCCGGCTAATTGAAGATCACGGCCTGCAATACAACTTCGTTTCGTACGACCAAGTGGAGAACGGAGAGCTGCTGAAGGGCGGCTATCGAGTTTTGATTCTGCCGCGATCAAGCGCGCTTTCAGCGGCCGAAGCGAGAGCGATTACCGATTTCGTGCATCAAGGCGGAACACTTATCGTCGATGGAGAGGCCGGGACGTTCGATGAGCACAGCCGCCGTCTCCCGCAATCGAGCCTGGCGGCAGTACTTTCCGGTCATACCGGACGCGGTAAGGTCATCCGTCTGAATGCGCTCAATTATCGCCAGGAACGCATTCTGGGCACCGGCGCCGAAGTTTATAACGCAATGAGCAAGATCATCGCGGACGCCGGTGTTCATCCCGAATTTGCGGTCACCGACGTGCAGGGCAACCCCGTTCCGGGCATCGAAACCCATGTTTTTCGTAATGGCGACGTGACCCTTGTAGGCATGCTCAGTAATCCGCCCATCGAACAGGATGATCTGGGGCCACTCAAAGCGAAATCCGAGCAGCACTTCCAAAAACCGGTATCGGTCCGGCTCATTGCGCCTGGCGAGATGTACGCTTACAACATTCGAAGCACCAAGCCTTTGGGGAAGGTCAAACAACTTTCGTTGACGCTTGATCCCTACGAGCCAACCATTATCGCCTTTAGTCCGGTACCGGCGCCCGACTTTCGGCTGAACGCCCCGCAGCGCATTGCCCGTGGCGAGACCATCCGGATCGGCTTAGCGCCCGAAAGCCACTCACCTGTTCTCGCCGGCGTATTTCATGTTGATCTCTTGCGGCCTGACGGAGAGCCAAGCTTTCGATATTCTGGCAATATTCCGGCTCGGCAAGGAACTGCGGAAAAAGTCGTGCCGCTGGCTCTGAACGACCTCCCAGGCAAGTGGACCGTCCAAGCTAAAGACCTTCTCAGCGGCAAAGAACATACGGCGTTTGTCGAGGTTTTCTAAGCTTGTCAACTTTTGATTGACACGCTTCGGCGGACTCTGATATTCTCCCCTCAATCCTGTAGTGACTCGCTAAGGAGGTCGCAAAATGCATGGTTTCTTGTCAACCGTAAGAAAGCTGGTAATATTTGTCTCTCTGACGCTCCCATTTCCGGCGCAGACCGGCCGCGGCGTTGTGACCGGAACTGTCGAGGACCCCTCGAAAGCCACAGTTCCACACGCGACCGTTACCCTGACCAATACAGCCACTGGCGCCGCACGCACCGCGACGGTCAACGATTCCGGGCTATATTACTTTGGCAGCCTGCAAGTGGGGCCATATCATCTCGCCGTCGAAGCGCCTGGGTTCGCAAAATGGGAGACGGACTTCACCCTGCAAGCCGGTCAGACGATAACGGTGGATCCGACCATGACTGTCGGCGCTGTCCAATCAACCATTGAAGTGGCCGGAGCGGCTTCGCAGATTGCAACGCAAGGATCCCAACTGAGTGACGTTCGGACTGCGAAAGAAATTCACGATTTGCCGCTAAACGGCCGCCAAATTACAAATCTATTTACGTTGACTCCTGGCGTTGAGGGTGGCCAGAATACCCAAGGCGCGGCAAATCCCCGCACGAATGGCATGATGGTCGGCTCGACGGAGATGCTGCTCGACGGGATGTCTTATCTCGATCGTTTTGGCGGCGGTATCTCGCGCGTTCAACCTGGTCTCGATACAGTTCAGGAATATCGGATTGAAACTGCGGGTTCCGGCGCCGCCTATGACAGGCCAGCAACAATTGAACTCGTCACACGGAGTGGCACGAATCAATTCCATGGAGGCGCTTTTGAAACTCTGCGCGATAACTATGGTGGCTTGGTTGCCCGAGCAGTTCAGGATGGAGCTACGCCCGCCAAACTTATTCGCAATGAATTCGGCGGCTTTGTGGGCGGCCCGGTTGTCAAGAACAAGGCGTTCTTCTTCTACGACCAGGAATTTCTAAAACAGCGGCAGCAACTGTTCCAGCAAACGGCCGTTCCTACCGCGGCAATGTGGGCGGGGGATTTCAGCAACATGACCGACACGAGTGGCGATAAGTTCACCCTTTACAATCCGTATACAACAACCTCCAGCGGTTCTCGCGCTCCCTTTCCCAATAACGTCATTCCAACCAGCCTTCTAAATATGCAGGTGTTGAACGGGTTCAAGGGCGTCACTCCTCTTCCGTCAGGGCCCAATGCAGACGCGAATCCTTGGATTGGCGAAAATTTTCAGACTTACTATCCGCAGGACACCGACACAAATTCAATTACGGGACGCTTCGATCAGGTATTTTCGGAGAAGAATAATATCTCGGTTCGCTTTACGCGATCCCACTACGATTATTTGCAGACAGGCGGCCATTATGGGTTTCCACCGCCAGGACAAAGCAATTCCACCGGCAGCTCTGCCCAAAAATCGAATGTGTACAACATTACCGCGCACTACACGCACGTGTTCACCCCGTCCTTAATGAACGATCTGCAGGTTGGCGCGCTGCGTTCCGCCAATAGTCAGGGTACAGGCGCGGACGGTATCGATTGGGATTCCAAGCTGGGCCTTCCTAACCCATTCGGCGCCACCGGTTGGCCTACCGTTTATACCGACGCCTACAACATGTTCTACGGCGGCGGTTGGGATTCCGACAACCATAAAGCGCAGAACATGACTCAATACGAGATCGACGATAACGTCACATGGGTCAAGGGTAAGCACAGCATGCGGTTTGGGTTCAAAGGCCGGCAGGAGCTGAACAATGTGGAAGAGCTGCAGCAGGCACAAGGTTCGGAATTCTTCGGCGGCAACTGGACCGGGTTGTACGACGCTTCTTCCCAAGCGATTACGCCGTTTACCGGATCTGGTTTGGCGAGCCTGGAACTGGGCATTCCGTCATATTTGTCGAATCAATACAACCGGGGTTTCTTCTATTTCAAGCAAAAAGAGATTGGCACGTTTGCGGAAGACACCTGGAAGCTTTCTCCCAAGCTGACCGTAAGTCTCGGCCTTCGCTGGGAAATGTGGACGCCTTACAGGGAAAAATATAACCGCGTTGACACCATCGATCTCAATTCGCTCTCTCCAACGTCGATGCAGGTTGTCCTTCCCGATAACACAACGCTGAGCAGCATACCCGGACTTCCCGCTCCTGTGATACAGGCCTGGGCGAACCGCGGTCTCACAGGTGTCTCGGCGAACTCGATAAAGTTCCCCAGTGCCCTCACGCCCAAAATCTGGACCGATTTTTCCCCTCATCTGGCCGTGGCTTATCAAATTGCAAATAAGTGGGTGATTCGCGGCGGATATGGGATGTATTACTGGCCGCTTCCGCTTTCTCAAATTTTGCAATCCATGCGCATCAATCCTCCCCTGAACCTGCGTTATGAAAACAATCTCGATACGTTGCAAGGCGCTAACGCCGTTTACTCGCTGACTGCGATTCCCAAAGCCAGCGACATGCTCGGCTCGGGTGGATCGGCCACCGTTGCGCCCAGTGCAGTTTCGAGTTCCGCCCAAGGCTTTCTCGCCCTGGATGCGCATAACTGGAACGACGATCGCATGCAGGAATGGACATTCACCGTTGAACATGAGCTGGCGTCCAATCTGATTCTGAAACTGGCTTATACGGGAAATCACGGCAGCAATCTGCAGCAGAACTGGGACGTGAACGCCCCGCTCTCGCGTTATAACTATCAGCTTCAAACCGGTCTGCAAGCCCCGGTCCTCTACTACCAACGCCAGTTGGATCCCAATTGGAATTTGAACAGCCTGAATGGCGGAGCTTACGGCGCAGCGAGGCATAACGGGTATTCGAATAGCAACAGTATCCAAGCCGTTTTGGACAAACGGTTCTCGAATGGCCTCTCGTTTCAGTTTTTTTACACCTACACACATAGTCTGACCACGAATGACGCGGGAGGATTTACCTTCGGCGGTAATGGCGGAATTAACGCCGTCGCGACGGGGGGCGGCAGTCAGGGAGGCGGCACTTCGGGGTCGGTGCCGGCAAACAACGAGCTGCTTGGAGCGCCGAATCTTTCGGACAGCCAGCGGCTCCGCCTTCTTTACACGAATTCGAGCCAGGTTCCACCCCAGCGAATTACTTGGACCGGGCTTTATCAATTGCCTTTCGGAAAAGGGAAAAAGTATCTCGGAAACGCGAACCGCGCCATGGATGCGCTGGTCGGCGGTTGGCAGCTCGCATTCATCGGAACATGGGACAACGGGTTCTGGATGGGGAACGCCGCTTCTGAATATCAATTCCGCAATCCCTCGCTCGGCTCGAGCAAGCGCCTCACGATGAATATTTTTGGTCAGAATCAAATGCTCTGGTTTGCAGGCGACTTCGATCCAACCCAGGCAAGCGGCGTAAATCTCTCAGCTCTGGAGTCGGCCGTTCCGGCAGATCGGGGCGCTCGCGCGATTCATCCCTTGGGATCCGGCTTCAATAATCAGATCCCTCAGACGCTCGCCGACGGTTCCGTAGTGATGACGCCCATTACTGACAACCTAAGCTGGAATACGCGCAACTTTATGTTGGGTCCGTCTGCTTGGAGTCAGGATATTTCCGCGTTTAAGTATTTCAACATTACGGAACGCGTTCACCTGCGCATGAGTGGCGACTTCTTCAATGTGTTCAATCACCCATTGCTGAATAACCCGAATGCGAC
>DAISJE010000353.1:0-5366 GCA_036821665.1 Bryobacteraceae bacterium
CTCAAGTTCTTCCTGGCTGCCGAAACCCCACAGCACACCGATGCCGCGCACGCGGTTGGCCACCGCGCCGTCGATATCGAAATGGCGGTCGCCGATCATCACCGTCTGCTCAGGATCCGCGCCGAAATCCGTTTGCCAGGCAGAGTAGCTCAACACCAGGACAGGCGCGGCGCCGGGCTGATCTTCGCCAGGCGAAAAGGTGCGGCCGAGTGCCGTAGTGACGCCAAAAACTTTGAAATATTCCGATGTGACCAACTCTCCGGAGAGCCGTAGAGGGCCGTTACTGTCGCGGATGGCCGCGGAAACCGGCTGTTCCGCAGCCATCGCCTCAAATACCGTACCCAGACGTTTCCAGGCAAGAAACTGGGCAACAGTAGTGGCATTTACAACGCCGGGACGCGGCGCTTCCCAGATTCGAACGATGCGATCCGGCTGCGGAAAGGGCGGCGGTTTCAGCAGAACCGCATCCACAATGCTGAACATCGCGACCGTACCGCCGATGCCGAGCGCCAAAATGGCGAGAATCACGAAGGAAAAACCGGGCACACGGCGCAACGAGCCAATTCCGTGGTGCAAGTCGCGGAGTAAGGTTTCAAGCCATGGGATGCCACGGCTGTCTCTGTGCTCTTCTTTTATTCGTTCGACTCCTCCAAAGAGCCGGCGCGCTTCCTTGCGGGCTTCATCAGAAGATAAGCCGCGAGCTCGAGCGTCTTCTTCGGCGCACTCCAGGTGGGCGTGGATCTCGCTGACCAGATCCGTTTCAGAGCGCTGCCTGCGGAAGACAGACAGCACTCTCCAAAAAGCGCGGCGAGCGCTCATCGTGAAGGCTCCAGAAACCGCGCCATTAGCGCCGTGGCCTTTTCCCACTTAGCGACTTCCACCTGAAGTTGTCTTCTACCAATTTTGGTTAGCGAATAAAACTTTACCCTTCGATTTGTGTCCGACACCCCCCATTCGGCCTCGATCCAGCCCTCCTGCTCGAGGCGTACGAGGGAGGGATAAATGGATCCCTGGCTCAATTGCAGCGATTGACCGGCAACCTGTTCGATACGCCGGGCGATCGCGTAACCGTGCAGCGGACCCATTGTGTCGAGGCTCTTCAGCACGACGAGATCCAACGTTCCGTATGGAATATCCGACTCTATCTTCGACATGTCTATATTCGACAGGTCTATTGTGATACCTCATTTGGTCTTTGTCAAGGACAGAAACCACACATGTATGGAGCTCGAATAAATTGAGACGAAGAGCAGCCAAAAATTTGAATTCGGTTGTCGCTCTTTTCTCTCCTTTTCCGATTTAAGAGGCAGAGAGCCATCGGAGGAGGATATCCAAGTGTTTTGTAAGAATTTCGCTTATATTACGTTCAGGCCGGCGCTTGCCGGCATTTTTTTATTTGCTACCGCTTTGATGCCGGCAGCGACCCCGGCGAACGTACCGTTCGTTCCAACGCCAGCCGCGGTGACCCAGCATACAGCAAGATTAGTCAGTCACTATACACCAGCTAACAAACTAAGATTTACGATCGCCCTGAAACCGCCGAATGTCGCGGAGCAAGAGGAATTTATCGAGCAGCTCTATACAAAAGACTCGCCTAATTTCCACAAATTCCTTACGGCCGATCAATGGAATGCCCGGTTCGCTCCTTCCGCAGCGGACGAGCAAGCAATTGTGGATTGGGCGACGGGAAAGGGACTGACGGTCACGGGGCGACACCCACACCGGCTCTCGATTTCACTCGAAGGAACGGCGGAACAAATTGAGAAGGCGTTCGGCGTAACAATAAACAACTACCAACTGGGATCGCTGTCGTTTTATTCAAATGACAAGGACCCCGTTCTTCCGTCCTATCTGCGACCTGCGATCCAGTCCGTCATTGGGTTAAACAGCAAAGCCCAGTTGGCGCCAAGACTAACCCGCCGCAGGATTTCTAACGAGCAGCCCGGCTATGCGCCCGGCCCCGCATTTTCGGAGAGCGGTCGCGCGTCCCACGACGGAGATGTTGCGAAGATGCCAGCCGCTTTGAAAGCGTCACGTGCCGCGAAGGACAACGCCGCCTTATCGAATCCCGCCCCGAGCTTCACGAACGGACGTCTGGACCCCACCGACCTCTATAACAGGGAAGCCTACAACTGGGAGGCGCTGAACCGGCAGAATCACTGCTGCAATCCAAATCACGGGAGCGATTCACCTCCGGAGGCTTCGATCGCGATCGCTACTGCGTACGCCATCGATCCGAACGATATTACCGGGTTCCATAACACGTTTCCTTATCTGGCGGACCATTGGACCACCTATAACATCGACGGGACTCCTTCCTGCCCCGCCAGCGACCCCGAATGTAATATTGAAACCACATTGGACTTTGAATGGGCTACTGCAATGGCGAATAGTTTCGGCGCGGCCGCTGATACCGCGCACGTTCACATTTACCAGGGCGCTAATCCGAATTTCAGTACGTTCACGGACGTACTTTCGCGAATTCTCTCCGATAGCAAAGTACGTGTTGTCAGTATGAGCTGGGGCTGTGCCGAGAGCGAATGTTGGGATGGGGGCGATATGAACGCCTTACATAACGTCTTCAATGCGATGATCGCGCAAGGCTATACGATTGTAATCTCCTCCGGCGACAATGGCGCGACGGCGAGCGATGGCGGCGGCCGCGATTGCGCCCATCATCTCGCCGTCGATTACCCAGGTTCGGACCCTGACGTTGTCTCGGCTGGAGGCACCCAACTCGGTCTGCGTCAGGACGATACTTTCGATCATGAGATCGCATGGGAGGGAAGCACCTTTACTGGCGCCTGTTCGGAGAACCTTGGCGGCAGCGGAGGCGGAGTGAGCGCGGTGTGGGGAGTTCCTTCGTATCAGGCCGGAATGGGTTTTTCAAGCCGTGCCATTCCCGACATCTCACTAAACGCAATTACTTTCCAAAGTTTCTTTTTCCAGGGTTCATTGCAAGCCGCGGGCGGCACCAGCATCGTAGCACCGGAGTTGGCGGGCTTCTTCGCTCAGGAGAATGCTTACTTACTTGCGATTGGGATTGGTTGCGGAAGCGATCACACGCACACCTGCGCCCCGATGGGTCTTCCTAACCCGGCTCTTTACACGCTAGGTAAGTTCCCGCTCTTTGCACCACACTATCCGTATTACGACATGACTTCGGGATGTAACAGTAACGATGTCACGATCGCTTTCAATACCGGCAACTATTGCGCACAAAGCGGATACGACCTAGTAACGGGTTGGGGGACGGCAAATATGCTGCAGCTCGCCTGGGGTATCAACTCGTATTTCGCCGGTGAGTTTATCGCTCCTAATGTTAACTTCCTCGGCCCCAATCCGGACACGTGGTACAACACGGATCAAACTATCTCCTGGACGGTAACGGACGTAGGTCATGATGTGTTTCTTGCAAACGGTGTCGCGGGATTCAGCGCCGCATGGGATTCCGTTCCGCTCGATATCGTCGATCGAGGATTAGGTGTAATATCGCAAAACAACGGTCCGCAATTTCCAGGCGCCACCACCGGCTCGCTATTGCTGAGTTCGGCGGGACAGGGCTGTCACCAAGCGAACGTACGCGCTTGGGATAACGGCGGAACAACCGCAAACTGGCAGAGCGGATCCTTTTGCTTCGACACAGTCGCTCCGGTAACTACTGCAAACCTGAGCGGCACTCTTAGCGGCGGCATCTACACGTCAAACGTGGTGGTTACGCTGTCACCAAGCGACGCAGGCAGCGGACTATCAGTCACTTTGATCAGTCTGAACCGCGGAAAATTCTACACCAGCTATACCGGACCAGTAACGGTTTCGACGCCCGGCACATACACTCTCAATTACTTCAGTAAAGACGTGGCCGGCAACATCGAAGCGATTAAAACTAAGATATTCACGGTCAAATCATCAAGTACAGTTACGGGCATTACTTCTTCCGTGAATCCGTCCGTGGTCGCACGCAGCATTACATTCACCGCAAGGGTCACAGCCGCTGCCGGCAGTACGCCCACCGGAACGGTTACGTTTAAAGGCGGAACCACCGTTTTGGGAGCTGTCTCATTGAACGGCGGACAAGCTACTTTCGCGATCAGTGCATTACCTGCGGGAACGCACTTAATCACGGCGGTCTATAGCGGCGACACCGACAACGCGACCTCGACCTCGGCGCCACGATCTGGCTAGCACTTCGGCAGTACTGAGGGAAACCGTAAACAAAGCCACGACCACAACAACGCTTGCTTCTTCCGTCAATCCTTCCGCGTACTTCAGGTCTGTGAACTTTACGGCGACAATCATTTCGCAATTTGGTGGTCAGGCAGGCGGGTCGGTGACGTTCAAGGACGGTTCCACAACGCTCGGTACCGTTGCCGTCAACCCTGCCACGAATAAAGCTACCTTTGCGACGCAGGCGCTACTGACCGGCATTCACAGTATCACGGCAGTTTACAGCGGTGGCAGCCAGCGTTTGGGCAGTACGTCTCCGGTACTTACAGAAACCGTTAATAAAACGACGACCACAACGACGCTTGCTTCCTCACTTAATCCTTCTGCGTTGGGAAAAGCAATAACCTTTACGGCGACGATCATCCCGCAGTTTGGCGGGAATATCGGCGGATCGGTCACATTTAAGGATGGCGGTACGGTCCTCGGCACGATTGCCGTCAACTTTGCGACGAACAAAGCGGCGTTTACAACATCCGCTTTGAGCGCCGGTAACCACAGCATCACCGCGGTATACAGCGGAGGCCCGCAACGATTGGGCAGCACCTCGGCGGTGCTGACCGAAACCGTGAAATCATCGGGCATTTAGGACAAACGGGACAGGCACGACTGCCGCTCGCGCGTTCAACATGCCTCGTTCTTAGAGACGTGCTGTTCGCGCTCAGGACAGTCGAGCCAGTCCCGCTGTTCGAAAGAAACTTCGGAAACAGAAGACTAGAAGTGAGGTCGGCAGGTGTCCCCGATTTCCCGGCATCATCTCAGCGCCACAATTTCTATCTCGCCCTCGCGGCGCAAAATGTCGACGGCGACAGTTTCCGGACGCCTCTCGAAAACGAGATCGACGGACGACTTCCCTACCCTCAGGTTTCGAATACGAACTTCCGGAATGGACTCCGGGAGAGCCGTGTAGTGAAGGTAAACACGCGAGTTCTTCGCATCGATCGAAAGCCCTAAGCATGCCTGTAGGATCAAAAACACCGCACCCGCCGCCCAGGCTTGAGGTGAGCAGGCCACCGGATAGAGAGTCGGCGCCTTTCCGGCACGGCGCGGAAAACCGCAGATGAGTTCGGGCAGGCGATGCACTTCCACAAAGATAGAGAGATCCAGAAGCCCGGAAACGATTTTCAACGCTAGATCTTTTT
>DAISJE010000354.1:0-5344 GCA_036821665.1 Bryobacteraceae bacterium
GACCGCGCCATCGAGATCCGCGACAAGCTCCGCGAGCGCGGCGTTCTGGTCCGCGACCGCAGTTATGAAATTCCCGGCTCGGTTCGTGTCACGATCGGAACGCGCGATCAGGTCCGTCGATTCCTCGACGAATTGGAGCGGATTTGGTAGCCACCCCGTCTGCTCCTGACGTCATCGTTTTCGACATGGACGGCGTTCTGGTCGAAGTGAGCGAGTCTTATCGGGAAGCAATTCGCGAAACAGTCCGTCACTTCACCGGCGATCTTGTTTCGCATGAGCTGATTCAGGATTTCAAGGATCAGGGCGGCTGGAATAATGACTGGCTGCTCTCGCATCGCTTCATCACGGACCGTGGCAAGCGTGTCGAATACGCGGATGTAGTCGAGTATTTCAACGCAATCTTTCTCGGCAAAAATGGCGATGGCTTGATCACCCGTGAAAAATGGATGCCGCAGCCCGGCCTTTTTCAACGCCTTTCTGAACGTGCAGCGCTTGCGATCTTTACCGGCCGCGCCAAGTACGAAGCGGACGTTACGCTGGCCCGTTATGCGAATGGAATTCGCTTCGATCCCATCATTACGGACGAATGCGTAACCAATCCCAAACCTGCCCCTGACGGGCTCTATCTCATCCGCGAACACTATCCTGATAAGCACATCTGGTTTCTGGGCGACACGGTGGATGACGCGCGCAGTGCACGCTCCGCAGGTGTGCCCTTCATCGGCGTCTCCATGCCGCACAATTCACGTCACGCCGAGATCGCGAAATCCCTCCGCAGCGAAGGCGCCTTCGCCGTCCTTGACGACATCAACCAACTCGAATCTCTTGTGGGGCAGGCGCTTTCGCCTGCGGCGGGCTCTCAGCCCGCCTCAAATAAATGAGACAATCCTCCCTCACCCGCAACACCCGCGAAACTCAGATCACTGCCTCTCTCTCCATCGACGGAACCGGCGTCTATCAAATCTCGACCGGCATTCGCTTTCTCGATCACATGCTGGAGCTGTTCAGCAAGCATGGAGCATTCGACCTGCAGCTCACGGCGCATGGCGATCTGGATGTCGATCAGCATCATACCGTCGAAGATACCGGCATCGTACTCGGCGATCTCTTCTCGCAAGCGCTTGGCGACCGCCGCGGCATTAATCGCGCCGGCTACTTCATCCAGACCATGGACGAATCGCTCGCGCTTGTCGCCGTCGATCTCGGCGGGCGTCCCGCTCTTGTCTACGATCAGCAAGTAGATGTCGTGCACGTGGGCGATCTGCAGACCGAATTGTTGGAAGACTTCTTCTCCGGGTTCGTCAATCACGCCGGAGCCAATCTCCACGCCAAGGTTCTTTACGGCCGCTCCAGCCATCACAAGATCGAAGCGATCTTCAAGTGTTTCGCCCGAGCCATGCGTTATGCCTGCTCAACCGATGAGCGGTTGAAAGATCAGCTTCCGTCCACTAAGGGCTTGTTGTGACCACTATCGTCGACTACGGGGCGGGGAACATCCGCTCGGTCCAAAATACGCTGGACGAACTCGGCGCACCGTACATCGTAACCAGCGAGCCTGAGGCCGTGCGCACCGCGGCGAAAATCATTCTTCCCGGCGTCGGGCATTTCGGGCAGATGATGCAGGCGATCGACCGGCTTGGACTTCGCCAACCGTTGCTGGAACGCATCAGTGCCGGCGTGCCATTCTTAGGCATCTGTATCGGCCTCCAATGCCTGTTTGAATCGAGCGAAGAAGCTGCCGATGCGAAGGGGCTCGCCGTCTTTCGCGGCTCAATAAAGCGTTTTGCAGGTGATGCTCGTATCCCGCACATGGGATGGAATTCTCTCTCGAAAGCCCGCCCCGCAAAGCTCCTTAGCGGTCTTGAAGACGGGGTTTTTACGTACTTTGCCCATAGCTACTACGCTCCGGTAATCGAAGCCACCGCCGCGACCTGCACCTATATTCAGCCCTACACCGCCGTAATCGAGCAGAAAAACATCCACGCCGTTCAGTTCCACCCCGAAAAATCAGGGCCCGTTGGTTTGCGTGTTGTATCGAATTTTCTTGCACTCTGATGCTGGCCAAGCGAATCATTCCTTGTCTCGACGTAACCGGCGGCCGCGTGGTCAAAGGCATTAATTTCGTCGGCCTGCGCGATGCCGGCGATCCTGTCGAACTTGCCGAGCGCTATAACTTGCAAGGCGCCGATGAGCTCGTTTTTCTCGACATCACGGCTTCGAGCGATGCCCGCGAGATTATGGCCGATCTGGTTGCCCGCACTGCGCGGCGCGTTTTTATTCCGCTGACCGTGGGCGGCGGCATCCGCAGCGTAGCCGACGCCCGCAAAATCATTCTCGCCGGCGCAGACAAGGTAAGCGTTAACACTGCGGCTGTCCATCGCCCCGAATTAATCCGCGAGCTCAGCCTTGAATTTGGCGCGCAAGCCGTCGTACTGGCAATCGATGCTCGTCGCTCCGGGACACGCAAGTGGAACGTCTACACCAAAGGCGGCCGCCACGATGAAGGAATAGATGCCGTGGAGTGGGCGCAGCGTGGCGAATCGCTGGGAGCAGGCGAAATCCTCCTGACTTCGATGGATACGGATGGAGTGCAAACCGGCTTCGATTGCCCATTAACCAACGCTGTTGTGAACGCGACCACCATTCCGGTCATCGCTTCCGGCGGCGCAGGCACGCCCGCCGATTTCGTTACGGTATTGACCGAAGGTCATGCGGATGCCGCCCTGGCTGCCTCGGTCTTCCATTACGGCAAATACACCGTGACAGACTTGAAGCGCGCGCTCGAAGCGGCGCATGTTCCGGTGAGGCCGCCCGCATGATTATTCCTTGTATCGATCTGATGGACGGCAAAGTCGTGCAACTTGTCCAGGGCCGCGACAAAGCTCTCGAACGGTCAGTCGACGAAATGCTCGCCGCCTTCGAAGGCTTCCCGCAAATCCAGGTCATCGATCTCGATGCCGCGATGGGTCGAGGCTCCAATACTGGTCTCGTAGAGCATCTCGCCGCGCGTGCAACGGTGCGAGTAGGCGGAGGCGTCCGTACTGCCGACCGCGCTCGCGAATTACTCCAGCAAGGAGCCTACCGGGTCATCGTCGGAACCGCCGCTTTCTCCGATAATGGCCCCAATATCGACTTTTTGCGTGAACTCGACCCCGGCCGTACCACGATAGCTCTCGACAGCAAGAACGGCCGCGTCGTCGTGAAGGGCTGGCAGGAATCGACGGATTGGAGCGCGCTCGACATGATTGCACGCCTCGAACCCTACTGCTCCGGCTTTCTGTGCACCTATGTCGACAAAGAAGGAATGATGCAGGGCACCGATCTCGATTGGTTCGAAAGTTTGCGCCGCGCGACCTCTCACGAACTGACCGCAGCCGGTGGAATTACTACTCTAGATGATGTAAAGGCATTAACCGCTCTGGACATTCATTGTGCGATCGGTATGTCTATTTACACCGGGCGCTTAAAACTCGACGATCTCCGGAAATTGCTACCTTCCGTCCAAAATCAACATCTCACTTCTTGAAGAAATGACTACTCCCCGTTGGATTGCATTAGCCGCCTGTTCCCTTCTCGGTGTCGCAGTACTGGTCGCCGACGATTCGGATATCAAAAACATCATCACCGGCGAAGCCGCCTTTGGCGACTTTAAGTCGGAGAGCCCTGGGACGGTCCGGAAGATCACTGTTGCCGATCTGCCGAAGCCCTTTGCAACGAAAGGCGTCTCCAATGGCGCGAAAGAAGTACCTCGCAAGGACGATAACTGGCCCAAAGCGCCGGAAGGATTTAAAGTCGATCTCTATGTGACGGGCATTGCTGCGCCGCGCAAAATCGTCAAAGCGCCAAACGGAGACCTCTTCGTCGCGCAAAGTGATGCCGGCCAGGTAGAGGTCTTTCGCGGATTGAAAGACGGCAAACCCGAACAGCAATCCGTCTTCGCCAAGGGACTGAAGATGAACTACGGAATCGCCTTTTATCCGCTGGGTGACAACCCGCAGTGGGTCTATTTCGGCAACACGAACTCGGTCGTTCGCTACCCGTATCACAACGGCGACCTGAAAGCGACCGGCCCTGCGCAGACCGTCATCGAAAAGCTCCCGGCCGGCGGCGGCCACTGGACGCGCGATCTGGCGTTCTCGCTCGATGGCACGAAGCTGTTTGTTGCAGTTGGGTCCGCTTCTAATATCAATGATCCCGACGCGCATAAGGCCGAGTTTCACCGCGCCAATATCCTCGAATTCACACCGGAAGGCAAATTCGTAAAAGTCTATGCCTCTGGAATTCGTAATCCCGCTGGTATCGCCGTGAATCCCACCACAGGACAGCTCTGGTGTTCGGTGAATGAACGCGACATGCTCGGCGATAATCTTGTTCCCGACTACATCACGTCCGTTAAAGAAGGCGGCTTCTATGGCTGGCCCTGGTATTACATGGGCAATCACCACGATCCGCGGTTGCCCGAAAAACCGGAGCTCGCCGATCATGTGATTGTTCCGGACGTTCTACTGCGGCCTCACAACGCCTCATTGGGGATGACTTTCTACGAAGGAAATCAGTTCCCGTCGCAATACAAAGGCGATATCTTTGCCGCCGAACACGGCTCCTGGAACCGGTCGAGCCGCGTCGGCTACGAAGTAATCCGCGTACCGCTCGATAACGGACATGCCAAAGGCGAGTACGAAGATTTCCTGACGGGCTTCGTGAACCCGGACGGCACCGTCTGGGGCCGGCCTGTCGGCGTCGCCGTGGCTTCCGACGGTTCGCTCATGGTCACCGACGATTCTTCGAAATCCATTTGGCGCGTGAGCTATACGGGGAAATGAGATCCTGCGAGGGATGCCCCTTGCGGACAAGTTAGGTTTTGCCGGTCTCTTCGGCATACTTGCCGCGTTCACGTTGTGCACGCTCGACGGCGGCGAAGTCGCTCCTCGCATCATTTCCGTGGCGCTGTTCGTGCTGGCAGTTCTCTACCTTGGCCTGACATTCAGGCGTCATATTGTTCTCAGTCTGCCGGTCATTTGTCTTTTGCTGATGACCTGTTATGGCGTCCTCCAAACACTGTGTTTCCCGCAAAAGATCGTCTACAACGGCTGGACCGGTACGCTGTTCTGGTTCACGGCCGCCATAATTGCGCTCCTGGCAACGCAAATCTTCCAAAACCGTGAATTGGCTTCGCGGTTCCGCTTTCTCTTCGTTATCTTCGGGAGCGCGGTCTGTCTGCTCGATCTCTTGCAGCAAGCCTCACACACGAACCGCTTCTATTGGCTGATCCCAAGTAAATTTCCGGCCGTATTCGGCCCGTTCGCCTATTGGAATAACTTCGCCGAATTCATGGAGCTTGTCA
>DAISJE010000355.1:0-5338 GCA_036821665.1 Bryobacteraceae bacterium
CAATAGATCCAGCAACGAGCGCTGACCGACCTTGAATTGCTCGCGATAGGACGTTACGAGCTGAGCATTGGTCTTTTCCTGGCCGTCCAGGATATGAGCCAGCTGTCCCTGGTTGGCGCGCTCACTCCACGCTGAGCGAACAGATTCATCGACCTCGCGGTAAGTCTGGCTTAGTGCGAAGCGCTGTTCGGCGGCGCGACGAACTAGCTCCTGTTGATGGGCGGTATCGATGCCGCCATGGTAGAGGTTCCACTTGGCGACGACACCGACCTGGACGTCGCTTGTGTTGCCCTTGTTGCCGTCGACATCGTCACCGATGCGGGCGCTTCCGACGAGGTCGAGCCGCGGCAGAAATGCAGACTTGGAACCGCGGACGTCTGCGTCGGCAGCATTGACATCAGCCTTAGCCGACGAGATCTGCGGATTGTTCTTCTGGGCGATGAAGACTGCGTCGTCCAACGTCTTCGGCAGGTAACGTGCAACGGAAGCGGGACGATTAGCATTGCTAATCGGCTCACCGACGACCTGAAGGAATCGAATCTTCGTCGCGTCGAGTTCCTTCTTTGCTTCCTGAAGACGGGCGTTGGCTGCCTGCAGGCGCTCGCGACCCTGAAGACGATCGGCATCCGTGAGCGCGCCACCCTTGATGCTGTCCTCGATGTTGCCAACCATCTGCTTGTGGAAGGCGACATTCTTTTCCGCGGCCGCAACGATCTCCATTTGCAGCTGATATTCAAGATAGTCCTGGGTCACTTCCAACGCCAAGGCTTCCGAGCGCTGCTGGACCCGAAAGGATGCACCGTCGACACGAGCTGCCTGCTTGTCCTTCTGTGCCTTGCGGTCACCGCCGTCAAACAACGTCTGAGTAATAGTCAAGCTTACATCAGCAGGATTCAGGTAATCGTGAGTGCGCGACAAGGCTCCGGATGTGACATCCGACAGTCTACGGCGACCATAACCGGAATCGAGGTCGACCGAGGGCAGGTAAAGCCCTCTCGCCTGACGCAATTGAAATTCGGTTGCCTCCCGATCCTGCGCAGCCTGCATGATCTGAGGGTTGGTTTTCATTGTCTTGTCGATCGCCTGCTGCAGTGTCATAGCGCCAGCAGAGCCACTCGATAAAGAATTCATGGCCATCGAAATGCCGATTGCCGCCATCAATCGCGTCTTATGAGCCAAATCCAATACCCCTTCCCCAAACTATACTTTGTAGATAAACTTTATAAATCTTATTTATCTACAGATGTAGACGAGATCACGTTTATTTGTAAAACGGATTCATAATTTATCTCCTGAAACAGTTAATATCGGAGAGTACAAGCCTTTGCACCGGAAATTCATTGACTATTTTTGGGATATTAACCGTCACAACTTATGTGTTGCATGGTCGCAACAAGCATATTAGCCAACAAACATAGAATTTACATAAGTTTTCCAACCACGCCCGTCACGATTACGTCGTAAACACCAGAAATATTAGAAAAAACTTACTGGCGTGCAGACCCCGCCGGAATCAGGGGTGACGTTAAAGCGCGATTGACCACTCTTCGAAAACCGAGGAGGCCCATCATGTCCACAGGAAGCGATGGTGCGCCGAAGCAGGAATCCGTGATAATTGATCTCGGCGTTCACCGCGGTTAGACTCGCTCGCGGATGTGAAGTGCCGTCACTCTCAGAACGTTCTGACAATTGTCCTTGTTTCTTCGAAACTGTCTTATAACGCACGGCGTCGCGCTGTTCCGAACAACGGGCGACGGGCCATCTACCGAGGACCAGATCAGGTCGATCAACAGGGTGAATGGCAACCATGGTACAAATTCCTTTGACACTGATCGACTGGATAGACCGAGTCGTCCTACCGACTTTCACCGTCGCGATCCTTCGATTGCCCCGAGACTAAGGCCATCGACGTTAACTGTCGCCGTCCATTTTTGATCGGACTACGATTTTTTGGACCTATCGTGTTCCGGTATTCAGAAGTGTGAATAATATTTCCTGGAAATTGTTGCTACGACTCTGGGTCGACCCGCTCTTAGGGCCGGCGACCGGCGCTGCCACGGCATTGGCGAAGTGAAACGGGGATTGTGCTTTGCTGCGATGGCACTCTTCCTGATCGCTCATAGTTTTGCCTAGCATTCTTGAGATAAATAATACTTTAGGAAAGTTGAATGTATTTCTAAGTGGCTTTAAGAAGAATTTTATCGAAATTAGAACTCTTATATTAACCCATGTTAATGCGTGAGGTAAAAATATCGGAAAATACAAAACCTGGAATTTAAAAACTTGGGACCTGCGTGAATATTTACAAAAAGCCACTTCAATAGTTGGGAGAATGGCCATGATTGGACAATCGATCATGAGTGAGAAATTTACACCGGAATCGGGCGCGCGCGTTTCTTCAGTTCCAACATCAAACTCACTGCGTCCGTTCATCACTGCCGGTACTCCCGGTATCGATGAATGGCAAGACTACGTTCTCCTCATCGATTCCCGTGCTCTGGATCGTGAGTGTCTTTCGAAGAGCCTGGCTGACTGTGACAGTGCGCTGCATATCATAACAGCGGGCTCGTTGGAGGAATGGCAAATGCGCGATATGAAGACATTGCCGTCCGCAATCTTATTCATGATCGGTGGCCGTAAGGTATCCGACACCGACATCAGCGCCAAGATCCGCGCTCTTGCGGAAAGGTTCCAGACGGGTCCCGTGATCGTCGGCGCCGATGGCGATGAACTCGCTCAACTCCTACATGCTCTGGAATGTGGCGCTCGCGGCTATATCCCGAGCAGCGTTGGTATCAAGGTTGCGGCAGAAGCGGTGGCGCTTGCCCGCGCTGGCGGTATCTTCGTGCCAGCAAGCAGCTTGCTTGCTGCCAAGGAGGAGATCACCGCCATTGCCGCGCCACGAAACAATTTGCTAGACTGCTTGTTTACGCCACGTGAAGTGGTAGTCGCCGAAGGCCTGCGACGCGGAAAAGCAAACAAGATCATCGCGTACGAAATGGACCTTTGCGAAAGCACTGTGAAGGTACACATTCGCAATATCATGAAAAAACTAAATGCGACGAACCGGACCGAGGTCGCCTATAAGATGCGCGAACTCGTTCGGTAACTCCACTTCCTTCCAAAAACTACCGTCACTAACTCTGCTTGTTTGCAGCATCATCGGAGGGCGACCAGAGGGAGCGCTCGGCGGTTGCCAGCAAGCTGCGTGACAATTCGGACGCCGGCCTTACTTCGGATCTTGACTGCGGAAAGGGCCATTTCGTTGTCGCTGTGTATTCCCGAGCAAGGACAATGGCGAAAGTGGTATTCGAATCGAAGATACCAAGCTTGAGACGCTTAAGGAGCGTTGGAAATCCGCGCGGATATCAGCGGACCGCTATGTCGACGAATTAAGCTGCCGGCGGTTGCACCCCAACTTCGGCCAGCGAGGCAACCAGGCGCTCCGTGGGATTGGTTTTTGGTCCTAAAGAGTCCGTCCGAGAGTGGTTCAAAAGAGCATTTCCGGCAGGGGCGCAAATACTCAATGACCCGGGGCCTCAAATAGAACTATGATGCAGTTATTGATTTTCGCATGTAAGAGCATCGACTTCTTATGAAGTGCGAGCCTGCGCCCGACGAGTAAACACCCCCGACATCATCCCGAGCGATGCACCTATAGCCAAGGTGTGTCCTTAGTGCTATTTTTTGCACGCTAAGCGACACTGTTATCCCAATTGCGGCGCAAGGGTTCTCTGAGCAGCTATTTTTGCGGTTGTTTTACGAAGCGAGAAAAACGTGACGGACACAGAAAAACGAAAGCTTGCGCAACTCATCATGATGAAGCTCATGCTGATTTTCGGTGGACTAACGGCGTTCGCGGCAGTCGCTCTTTCGTCAATCAACTGAGAGTCAACGAAGCATTTTTTGGCGGAGAACTGCATCGCTCATTGCCTATGCAAGGCATCGATCTTCATTGATTGTCGGTCATTCGCCGAAGGATAGAGGCCGTCGCCAGTCAGAGCCTTCGGCGCTTTAAACAAAATTGTGCTCGCGGGATTATGGTGGGCCGTTCAGAAGGGCGGCCAACCACGTGCAAAGGCTGTCTGAATTTCATACATCGCATGCATGAGATTGACGGAGTTGTATTGAGCACACGCCACTCTAGGAAGCACGGACCAAACGACCATGAATTACTCGCGTGCTTGCGCGCAACTTCATGTGCGGCTGTGATGTCTCATGTGGGCGTCGTCTGCAATCGCATGCATCATCTCTCGGCCTTGAAAGTGCGGCCGAGATCCGGCCCCGTGCCAAAATAATGTCGAAACACGTAAAAAAGCGGGCTCCACCTGCTGGTATCGATATAATGGGTGCCGGCGATGACGATCTCCCTGTGTGCGTGGACGCGAAGGACCTTCGCTTCGACGATGGAGAAGGCTTCGGCACGCTCGGCGGGCCATTCCGCGCCGGGAGGATGCGCCGCTACCACCTCCGCCTCGAACTGGATTGGACATTCGGCGATCCGCAGAGGCCGCACGAGATCGGCAGGCTGCGGCGTGAAGCCGGCCACATCGAATTTATCGGCTTCGAAACGATAGCCGATCTTTTCCTTGTGCGGGGGAACGGGATCGCGGCCCGTCGTCGGCGCGATCGCCTCAACCTTTGGCCACAGCTCAGGCGACGGAAAATTCAGCACCAGCTGACGCTCGCGCAGGAGATTCTCCCGCCCTTTACTGGTCGACGTCAACCCCAGAACGATCCGGTCGTATAAGGCCCAAACCGAGGACATCGGCGAGATATTCGTCGTGCCGCTAGGATTGAGGCTCGTAATCAGCACCACGGGAGTGCCTATATAAAGCACACTGGGCTTGATTTCGATGTGCTCGCGATCGCTCTCCGCGGCGTTGAATTCGGCTGTGTTCGTCAACATCGCAACTCTCCTTTGAGAGTTTCAGTGTAGCCGACATCACATCTGAAATAATTCGGCCGCGACCGAACTATTGCTCGAGGGCGGGCGCGCCAGCCTCATCCTTCAGGCAGCCCTCAAACCGCGTTGCCCCCTTCTCTTCCTCTCGCTTGTGCGCAAGCATGGTCCCGCCACCTGGTAAACTCCAATGAGGGAATTGCAAGGTTTTCGCCGGCTGATTTATTCGTGCTCACCCACGGGCGGCGGCACCACGATCACCGTGTCCTCCGCCATAAGCATCCGCCCATCCTGCGCCCGCAGTTCCAGCCGCCGCACCGGCAGCTTTGTCGCGGCGGCGCGAAACCCATGGCCGATATTCCGGCGCATCATCCTCTGCTTCGTCCCGGCCAGGGCGTCATGCTCTTTGTCGGCGCGCTGCTATTCGCCGTGCTC
>DAISJE010000356.1:0-5326 GCA_036821665.1 Bryobacteraceae bacterium
TGACGAGCCGACCGCGCATCCGAGTGAGGCCCGGCAAGATCGTGAGCTACGCCCAGGGCTACATGCTGTTGCGGGAAGCCGGAAAAGAGCAGGGATGGAACCTCAATATGGGTGGCATCGCCTTGATGTGGCGCGGCGGCTGCATTATTCGGAGCCGCTTTCTTGGCAAGATCAAAGAAGCGTACGATAACAATCCGCGGCTCCACAATTTGCTGCTTGATGGTTTTTTCAGTGGCGTGCTGAACGAGTATGAGGGCTCGTGGCGCCGAGCGCTAATCCATGCGATTGGCTTCGGCGTGCCGACCCCGGCGTTTTCGACCGCCCTGGCCTTTTACGACGGATACCGGACTGAACGACTGCCCGCCAATCTCCTGCAAGCCCAGCGTGACTTCTTCGGCGCGCACACTTACGAGCGCGTTGATCAGCCAGGCGGCCAGTTCTTCCACACGAACTGGACCGGCAGAGGCGGGCGCGTTTCTTCCGGCAGCTATAACGCGTAGTCGATACGATTGTAAGGGCCGGGGATGCCCGGCCCGAAATTCAAAATTGGAGCACAAATGAAATACGGTTTGGATATCCGGCCACATGGCGCGTTGGATTTCGTATCGGTGGGTGCTATGGTGCATCGACTGGATCCCGGAATTATCCCGTTCCGCAAAGCCTCGACGTGCCAGATTCACGTGAGTGGCGGAGAATTCAACGTGGCTGCGAATCTCTCGGATTGCTTCGGTATGCAGACCGGCATCGCGACCGCCATTGTGGACTATCCGATCGGCGATCTCATCGCCGAGCGCGTGCGGGCGATGGGCGTAAAACCGTTCTATAAGCATTTCAAACACAACGGCGTAGACGGTCCCAATATGGCAACGGTATATAGCGATCGCGGCCAGGGTGTTCGCGCCCCCGTGGTTTTTTATAACCGTTGCAATGAAGCGGGGGCGAAGCTAAAGCCGGGAGATTTCAACTGGAGCGCGATGTTCGAGGGCGGCGTGCGCTGGTTCCATAGTGGCGGAATTTTTGCCGCGCTTTCTCCGACCACCTCGGAGGTCATCATTGAAGGCATGCAGGCGGCAAAAGCCGCGGGCGCAGTGATTTCGTTCGATCTGAACTATCGCGAAAAGCTCTGGAACGTAATTGGGGGCGCGCAGAAGGCAGTAGAAGTGATCGACCGCATCGTGAAGAATGTAGACGTACTGGTCGGCAATGAGGAAGATTTGCAAAAGGGACTCGGTATTCCGGGCCCCGAGGTTGCTGCAAAATCGAAGTTGGACCCGAGCGCCTTCTTCAGCATGATGGAGAATGTGCGAAAGAAGCATCCCCAAGTTAAGATTGTGGCGACCACGTTGCGGGAAGTGCACTCTACTAACCGCCATAGCTGGAGCGCCGTCGCTTGGATAGATGGCAAAACATACAATGCGCCGACAGCCGAACTGGACGTCTACGACCGGGTTGGTGGAGGCGATGGCTTTGCCGCCGGATTCATTTACGGCCTGCTTAGCGGTGAACCGGAAGAGCAAGCCGTCAAACTGGGCTGGGCCCACGGCGCTTTAATTACGACGTTCCCTGGCGACACGACCATGGCGACGCTCGATCAAGTGCGCTCGTTCGCGAAGGGCGGTTCAGCGCGTATTCAGAGATAACTCGCCGGTGACCGATCCGCTCCTTAGCACCGCGATTTCGGAAGCACGTGCAGGGCTTGCTGAAGGCGGCATACCGATTGGCTCGGTTTTGGCGTACGACGGCAAAGTAATCGGCCGCGGACATAACCGGCGCGTGCAGAACCTCAGCGCGATCTTACACGCGGAAATGGATTGCCTGGAAAATGCCGGACGTTTGTCCGCCAACGTTTATCGTCGCTGCGTTCTCTACACCACTCTTTCCCCTTGCTGGATGTGCAGTGGAGCTATTCTCTTGTACAAGATCCCGCGCGTGGTCGCAGGCGAGAATCAGACGTTTATCGGGGCTGAAGATATGCTTTGCAATCACGGCGTCCAGGTGGATGTTCTGCAAGACTCCGAATGCATTGAACTGATGCGAACATTTGTCGCGCAGAATCCAGCGCTCTGGAACGAAGATATCGGAATATAGAGGCGACGCGCTAGTCCCCTACGGCGTATGGCGTCTGCGGAAGGTCATCATCGAGGTTGTAGCGAGGACGCGAGCGCCGGTGACCTCCGCTCCCCCACTCGAGCCGCAAGTCGCGGCAGACTTCATCCAGCATGTCAATCGTAGACGTGCGCTGCTCCATGGCGAAAGCGGTAACCAGGAGGTTATCGCACAAGAGGTTGATTAACCGAGGAATACCTCGCGCTCGTTTGGCAACCTCTTCCAGCACTTCAGGCGGGAAGACCGTTTGCCTCGTCATTCCGGCGTGCGCAAGCCGTGTTTCGACATAAGCCGAACACTCATCCGGCGTCAAGGGATTTAGCATGCACCGGAGCACAATCCGTTGCTTCAATTGCCTCAAGTTTGGAGCGTCCAGTTTACGATCCAGCTCGGGTTGGCCCGCAAGGATAATTTGCAGAAGCTTGCCCTGCCGATTTTCAAGATTACCTAACAGCCGGATCTCTTCGAGAACGTCCCAATCAAGGTTGTGAGCCTCATCTACAATCAGCACGCATGTACGCCCACGCTCCGCCTGACGGATTAGTAGCTCGTTTAATGCGACCAGGACGTCCGTCTTCGATTTTCGATCACACTGCAGATCGAAATCGAAGGCCATCATGTCAAAGAACTGATCTGGAGTCAGCCGGGAATTGAATATAAACGCAAATTCGATACGTTGCGAATCCAGATAGTCCCGCAGGCATTCCAGCATGGTAGTTTTGCCTGTGCCCACCTCGCCCGTGAGCACAATAAAACCCTTGCGGCCGCGAACACCGTAAATTAAATTAGCCAGAGCCTCTTCGTGCTGCGGGCTCCGGTATAGAAATTCCGGATCGGGACTGATGTTGAATGGGTTCTCCGAAAACCCAAAGTACGCGTTGTAGATCGCACTCTGCATTAGGTCTACTCCTGAATGGAGGACAACGGGCGATCAGCAGCCGTATGGGCCTGCGGATACCAGCACACTTCTATCATACTGAAATATCGGCAATTTCGCTGCCAAGCATTAGCCGCCGCCCCGCATAGTACTTCCAGAACCGTGCGTATGGGCCGATTTGCGCCGGAAGGCCGTTATTCGGCCATTCGGTTCAATTCAAGTTTGACCCAACCGGGCAGAGCAGCCGGATGGCCGCCTGTGAAGATTACGCGGCGGGTTTTCGGGAATGGAACATTTTCCCTAATGCCTTTGTTAATGGCAGGAACGACGCGGAGAATTTTGCGGAAGGCTTGGAGATCAGTATCGAGAAACGAGCTTTTCGAGATGAATCCGCCACCCCAGCCGAGGCATAGAAGGCAAGTGTACGCTGAATTGCGTATCGCCTCCAATTCATCTTGCAGCCGTCTAATACCGTTGTTAAGGCTAGACAATCCCGCGGCTTCGGCAAATTGTGAATGCAGCCGCAACTGCGCAGACGCGTATTGATTCGCGGCCTCGGTAACCATGTTCGGCTCAGGGGTGGAACGCCAACCCAAAAAGCGTCCCAAGTCCTGGTTCTCGAAGAACGTCCGTTCATCCCACGATCCGCTAAATGTTGTGCCGGGAGCGGCCATTTCTACAAAGACGGGAGTCGCCTCGGCCACGCGCGGCGGTGGAACACTGCCACGTCCAGCTATTTTCCAGGCAAGCTGCGGTTTGCCGGCCTGGCGGGTATCGAGCGATGCAACACGGGACAGATATATTTTGAACGCTGACTGAGCGCCGAGTTGGCCGTCCGCCATGCTGATGATCTTCATTTGGGAAGCACCGGCGTTTGTTTCGGCTGCTTCGGCGATACGCCGCGGGACGCGCTCGCCTTCCATCGAGGCGGCAGCGCGATCGATCGTACCTGCCGACCAGCGTGAGAAAACGAGACCGCTGCGAAGCGCTCCCTTTAGTGCCGATGCGGGCAAGTAAGGACCGTTCAGGTTGGCCGCGAAGGTTTGAATGAACAGAGACTCCGAAGGCGCTGCATTCCAGATGGCAGTTGAGCCCGGATCTTCAAAAGGGATACGCCGCTGCGAAAAATTTTGCGCAAAACCGCCCCAGGAGGCGAAATCCAGTTTCGTGGCTTTGCGTAGTTGTGCGAGATAACCATCGAGTCGGGGGCCACGCGCAAGTAATTTGAAAATGCGGTTCTGGTCGAGAACATTAACCTGGTCCTTCCAAACCATGTAGTCAATCGGCGCGAGTTCACGGCCGTCGCCGACCAGGAGCGGAGTCAGAGCGGTTAGCTTAAAAGTCATCGTCCGGCTCCTGGGGAAGTTCGGCTTCGGTTGGTGGCTCGGTGCTAGGCGCAGGACCGCTCCCTAACGGTCGCGGCTCGGTGTCGACGTCCGGCTCGGGGGGAATTTCCGCTCCCGACGGTCGCGGCTCGGTTTCAACGGCCGGCTCGGATTCGGGGATACGTTCCTCTTCCGATGATCGCGGCTCAGCATTCGCTAGTCGCGGTTCGGCCTCTGGCGGACAACCAGGCTCCGTTTCGAGTATTATGGGCTCGGCTGAAGAGAGTTCCGTGCTCGATATTTCGATTGACGGTAATTGCAGCGTGAGGGCAAGACCGGAGCGATAAACGGGGTGGGCGAAACCGTCCGGAGCGATATCAATAGCCTTACCTGCAGGTTCGGATTCAGCGGTGACAACTGAGCCCTCCGCGATCATCCGTACTGCTTTAGTACCCATGCCAACTCGGACGGTCAATTCATAATTGCCGGCGTTCCAATCATTGCGATCATCGGGGCTAGGCGAGTACAGGGAGAGCAGCCAAAACTGCGAGCCGGATTGCTTGCCGCTACCATGCCCGTTTCGCGCCATGATGCGAGCCACTTTAGGAAGCAATACACCGGGCCAAGGCCCTTGCTGAAATTCAGGGGGTTGGGAGTGCCCCCAGCCGCGTGTTCGACGTCCTCCGAACCCGGAATCCGAAAGCAAACGGAAGGCTGCTTGAATCCGGTCGCTCCATACAGATTGGGCCGATTCGCTGGCGAAGCGCACAACAGCCCACAGCCCCGAGCCCGTTTCGAATTCAACACAGGCGGTCGAGTGGGTCTCGAACGAGTTTCGCGATATCCGGTCAACCGCCGCGTGATGCCGCGTTGCCACACGGAAAGGACTCGAACTCGGGCGGTCGCGCCGGAGCAAGCAGCCACTCTCCGGGTCCGGAAGCCACTGGTCGGCCAGAATGGATTGTCCGGTAAGCAGCGAATCAATCAATGTGACCGGCACAAACCGGGCCGCTTTCCA
>DAISJE010000357.1:0-5313 GCA_036821665.1 Bryobacteraceae bacterium
CGGAGCGCAGCGGTAAGCTCATTTCGTAAAGCGGCGGCGGCCCGATCAGAGGCATAGTAGCGTCGTTATATTCAAGCGGCCCCAAGCCAAACGCCGAGCCAAGCTGCCCGGCTTTGAGCAGGAAGGAAGCGCCTTTTAATTCCGTGCGGTAGCCGATATAGGCTTGCATCGGTGTGAAGATCACCGCGTGATCGTCATCCGTGGGAGCAGTGTAACCCAGATACGACGATGAACGGGTTTCAAGTGCCGTATATGCGAACCAGTGTGAACCGAGGCTCAAAGCCGGGGAAACCACCGCACGAAACGCACCGTTTACTTCACTATTTTCGGGACCATGGGTATATCCGGCACCGCCGCTGATCGTGATCGGAAGCGATATTCCGTAGGTCGCTTCCTGGCCGTAGGCGGGGAACATAGACACGAGCAATGCCAGTGGAACGCCGGCGCGAAAGATTAGCATGGCTGCGCTCCCATCAGCGCTTCGCACTCTGAGCGACTGTCGGCGGTGGGCTCAATGCAATCGAGTGTCAGCATGAACCAGAAAGTCGAACCGGCATCGAGCGTGCTGTCAACCCCGATCTGACCGCCCATCAACTCTACAATTCCCTTCGCTATGGACAAACCGATCCCAGTGCCGCCAAAACGCCTTTTCAAAGAGCCATCTGCTTGAGTAAATCTTTGGAAGATCAGCTCGCGATTTTCAGGAGCGATTCCAATGCCGGTATCTCGCACCCTGAACGTTAACCGCGCGCGAGGCGTGCTCCTGTCTTCGCATTCAAGCTCAAGCCAAATGGAACCGGCCTGGGTAAACTTCAGCGCGTTATTCGCCAGGTGCATCAAAACCTGGCGCACGCGGATCTCGTCGCCAATGACGCTGGAAGGCACGAAATTCGAAGCTGAGGTGTAAACACCAATTCCTTTGACACCTGCCGGTGTTCGGATCGTTCGTGCGACATCGTCGAGTACGCACCGTAAACTGAAGGCGGCCGGCTTCAAACGTAAGCGGCCCGTCTCGAGTTCGGAGAAATTCAGAACATCTTCGATAAGGCTCAAGAGCGAACGGGCCGAATCTCGGACAGCGACGCCGTATTCGGCTTGCTCTTCGTCGAGAGACGTCGAAAGCAGAAGATCGGTCATGCCTAACACGCCATTCATGGGTGTTCGAAGCTCGTGGCTCACATTGGTAAGAAACTCGGTCTTGAGCCGGTTGGCCGATTCGGCCGCCTCCTTGGCGCTACGCAGTTCCTGCCGCGTGCATCTTTCCGCTTCCGCAACCCGATTAAAGGCGTTCACCAGCAGGTCGACTTCGCGAGCACCTCCGGCTGAATCGAGTCTGCGCGGCATCTCCCCCGAACCTTCACTCGCTTTTAGTTGAGTTACCAGATTACGAAGCGGCTGCGAGACAGATCGCGCGGTAAGCAGCGTACACAATAAGGCAAACAGAATACCGCCCGTCGCAAGTTCGAAGAAGAGCGGGGTAAAAGCATCAGAGAAGGCGCCGAGGGGTCCATCCAACGAGCGAAATCCCAACAACTGGTATCCGGCGCCCAGCTGGGTACCTTCCAAAACCGAGACAACATACGTCTTCCCCAAAACAGAGATTTCACAGCCTGTATTCGGAACTGCGCAATTAAGCCTGAGGTGGCGTTCGAAATTCGCATTAGATTGTGAAGGGAATGTCGATCGAATAATCCGATCGCCTTGCATTAAGACCGCGTCTCCGTGGAGCGGCAAGCGGTCGAGATCAAACGATTTGCCCAATATCAACACGGCCGCGGTCTCACCAGCGATTTCAATCGGAACTAATTCGAGTTGATAGAAAGCGCGCTGAACTTCCGCGAGTCCGGGATGCAATGGCAGGACCGGAAGGGCGCCTAATTGCGGGCTGCCGGGGGATGTGACAGCCGCGACCGTTCTCCCCTTTAGATCCGCTACGGCCAGAAAGTCATAAAGCGACGATTTCTGTAGCTCCGATAATTGCAACTCGATTGTTCTGCGCACTTGATCCCTAAGTTCCGGATCGCGATGCGCTTCGGCTAACAATCCGACTGAAGCCTTGAGTCCCGCGCTATCGGTCAGCTTGGTGGTTAGTACCGAATGCTGTTTCGAATATTCAGATGTGACGCGATTCAGTAAGAGGCTCGATTCGCGCAAGGCATCACCAAGCTGTTGCTTGACGATCCGGTGAACCACTGCGTTGATCGCGATAAAACTCGTCAAGAGTACGAGGCACGCGGGTGCGAACGAAAACAGGAACGCCCGCGTCGTAAGAGAGATGCGGCGCATAAATCAGTTATCCGCCGATTCCTCTGGAAGATCGACCTTTACGCGAACTGTTCCGGACTCCGGTACCGTTACATGCTTGCTAATAAGCCCGGCTGATTTCTGCCATACCATCAGCCGGTATTTGCCGGGCGGCACATCCTGCCAGGAAAACGTACCATCGGACGATGGCCGAGCGCTCCATCTGCTCGAAGTTACTACTACAACCCCGTACATCTCCGGATGAATATGGCAGTAAACCTGAACGATCCCAGCCTGGGGAAAAACAACTTTTCGGCTCTTACCCTGCGGGTAATATCCGAGATCAAAGGATCGAGCGGCCGACAGCGAAAAGATGTTGTGAAAAATAGGATCAAGATTCGGAAAATCCACGGTCGAGCCAACCGGCACAATCAACAGGGCCGGTTCGAGACGCCTGTCCCGCTGCCGCATGGTCGATTGCACGGCTGGAAGACCAGACGCGTTTGGAGCCTCAAGCCAAACCGCTACTTTGCCGGCGAAGCCACTGGAACTTGCTGGACGCGGTTTAGCAGGAACAGACACGCCTCTCAGTTCGTAAACTGCCGGGACAAACGTCTTCTGGGCCATTTTCGCCTGAATGGTTATCTGCCCGGATATTTCTGAGGCCCAACATTCGTTTACCCACAAGCAAAGGAGAGCAATGAAAAAGAAGAAGGTTCTGCTCATTCCGTTGGGCCTCTTATGTTGTATCGGGAGTTTCGCTTTAAATCTGCAGAGGCAACTGTGAAGAACGGTCGCCGGCTGGGTTTTTGTCCTACCCCCAACACCCTAGGACACTACTCGACATTCCGGAGTGGGGAATAGTTTCGACGGCTTTCCTGCTTTACGGTAGAAATCGAGAGATTGATTGCAACCGGAAGGCAGGAATTAAATGGAAGAACAATTTATGCGCTGGATTCCGTTGGCCATCGCCCTCGCGGCGGTAGGGACCATACTGTTTCGTAATATGCATGTCATGAAGGAACGCCGTTCCTTTGGGCAGTTCCTCATTTTAGGCTTCTACAAATGCACGCGATATGTTTGGGCGATTGTCCGGGCCATCGACGTAGCGTATCTGGAATACAGGCGTGTACTAGAGGATACGCCGTTGCAAATCGAGAACGAGCGGTACCTGGGCAAGCTGGTGAAAGTGACGCTCGCTACGAAGCCATCCGTTTATAGCTGGCAAGAGCACTACGGTAGAGCGTTACCGGATTAGCGTCTAGCGGCGGTTGTTGAACCACCTAAATACTGATTAAACCAGGCCAGAGTTCGCCGCATAACATCGACACGGTTCTCCGGCTTGCGGAATGAATGGCCTTCTCCTTCGTACACGACCAATTCCGTTGGCACGCCTAGCGTTTTGAGGGCGTGCCAAAACTCGAAGGACTGCGGTGCCGGGCATTCACCGTCGCGTTCACCTACGACAACAAGCGTTGGAGTCTTCACCTGCTTGATGTAAGTAATCGGCGAGCTCTTCGCATAGACGGCGGGATCGTCATAAACGGAAGCGCCAAAATAGGGGATCATCCACTGATCGATCGAGTTCTCGCCGTAGTAACTTAGCCAGTCGGCGATGCCCGCGCCCGTAACCGCTGCGCGGAAACGGTTCGTTTGAGTGACAGTCCACATGGTCATATAACCGCCGTAACTCCAGCCCGTCACACCCAGGCGGCTCGGATCGACCGGCGTCTTCTTTAAGACCGCATCTACGCCGGCCAAAATGTCGCGGAGATCTCCGCCGCCGAAGTCCTTGACATTAGCCTTCGTGAACGCTTCTCCTTCGCCGTAACTGCCTCTTGGATTCGGAAAGAACACGAAATATCCAAGACCGGCCATGACCGACATATCGAAATGCGCACTGGGCCACGATGGAGTCCGCATGTTGGCAGGGCCCCCATGGACAGAAACAACCATTGGATATCGCTTACCGGGATCGTAATTCTCGGGATATAGCAGCCAGCCCTGAATCTTGAAGCCGTCGTTGTTCCAGGTAATGCTTTCGGCCTTGCCCCAATGAGGGCGTTGATTCGCGTTGTCGTGCGTCAACTGTTTCCAATCGCCAATGGGGCCGGCGAAAATCTCGGGCGGTTGTTCCCATGAGCTTCGTACTAATGCGCTCGTGCGGCCATCGTTTGCCAGGGAGAAATTCGGAAAATTACCGTCCTGGTGAATGGCCTGACCTCCGCTCCATAGAGTTTCGATCTGCCCGTTCGCAGTATCCAGACTGCAGATTTCGCCGCCGCCGTCGCGTGTTGCAGTGAAGATCAGTTTCTGATTGTCGCGCCAGGAAAACCCGCTGGGCGAAGCCGCAATACCGGGCGTGAGATCGTGGGATGCACCGCCTTCAACCGATACGGAAAAGATATCGCCGCCATTGAATCCTTCATCGCTCATCAAGCCGCCGATAAAGGCGATTTGCTTACCATCGGGAGACCAGCGCGGAACCGCGATCTGCTGTTCGGCAGGCGGCTGGTACAACATCCTCATCTTTCCGGAACCGGCATCGGCAGCGTAGAGTTTCGCGGTCCACCAGTTGTTATCGGCCGGGCCTGGCGCAGCAATAGCTGCGAACTGCTTGCCATCGGGAGACCAATCGTATTCATAAACATTCAGATCGGCCGGTGAGACCTGGCGCATTTCCCCGCCCTCGGGGTTCACAATCGTGATGCGCTGGTTGTGAATGCTGCCGCCGATCACGCCTACGGCTGCGGGCTCAGCTTCGAGGGGTCCGCCTCCGCCGCCATTTTCTGCGAACAGAAATGCGATGTGCTTTCCGTCGGGCGACCAGCGTATGCCCGTGACATGACCGGTCGCATTGGTAAGCGCACGTGCAGGGCCGCCGGCGATTGGTAACACGAACAACTGGTCTTGCGCGGAGTTTGCGTTTGAAAAAAACGCGACCGAGCTACTATCTGGCGACCACACTGCGCCGTGCTCTCGGAATGACTTGGTCCCATCGCCCGCCGTGATACGTTTCGGCTTCGCTGCGGGTTCTTTCCGATTGAGCGCAAAAAGATCTGTATCGCT
>DAISJE010000358.1:0-5312 GCA_036821665.1 Bryobacteraceae bacterium
GCGCGAGTGAGAGTATCAGCCCGATCGCAAGCTCAGCCACGCTGATCGCGTTCTGATCGGGGGTTGAGCTGATGACGATCCCTGCGGCGTTCGCGGCTTGTAAATCGATATTGTCCAAGCCCACCCCGGCCCGGCCAACAATCAGCAGCCCCCGCGCCGCGGCTAACACTTCTGCTGTTACGGAAGTCTGATTCCGTACGATGAGCGCGCGAAAATCCCCAACGTGCGCGCGTAATGCGGCTTGATCTTTCCATAACTCAGGCAGAGTCACGACATCGAAGCGCTCCATCAGCGCATCAACTGCGGAGCCGGAGATAAGTTCCGGAATTAAAATATCGCGCATGGTTATGAAGCTGTCTTTACCTGATTAATTTCGCTCTTCGATGCCGCCGACCGATACATGCTTCGTCTCCAGGAATGCATCCAAGCCCTCTGTGCCGAGTTCACGACCCCAGCCGCTCTGCTTCACGCCTCCAAACGGGCTTGTGCTCGTTGACGGTGCTCCATCATTGATGCTCAGCGTGCCGGCCTCGATCTGCTCGCTGAGCCGGAACATGCGGCCGATATCTCGTGTCATGGCATACGCACTGAGGCCAAATGGCGAACGGTTCGCACATACAATCGCTTCTTCCTCAGTCTCGAATGTCACTACCGGAGCTATCGGTGCAAAGGTCTCTTCCCGCGTACACAGCATCGGCTCCGACGCACCGTCAATTACAGTCGGTTCCAAAAAATATCCCCGCATATCGGCGCGCTTACCGCCGCACAGAACCTTTCCGCCGTGCCGTACAGCGTCTTCAACTTGTGCCAGAGCGTTTTCCAGTGCCTTGCGGTTGATCAATGGACCGATGTCGGCTCCGGGCTCCAGGCCCGGACTTACCTTCAGATTTTTCACACCCGCGACGAATCGCTCCAGAAATTTATTCCGAATTGTGCGCTGCACGTAGATGAGATTCGCAGCGATGCAGGACTGGCCCGTATTGCGGAATTTTGCGATCAAAGTTTGCTGCACGGCTTGGTCCAGATCGCAATCGTCAAAAACTAACAATGGAGCCAGCCCACCGAGTTCTAACGATAACGGCTTGATCGACTCGGCGGCCTCGCGAATCAGCTCCTGACCGACGCTCGTCGATCCGGTAAAACTGATCTTCCGGCAGATCGGATTCCGCAGAAATTCCTGCGCAATCATCCGCGCATCGCCGACTACTAGCTGGAACACACCGCCCGGTATGCCTGCTGCCTCCACGCACTCCGCAAACAGAATCGAGGACAATGGCGTCTGCGAAGCCGGTTTCAACACTACCGGGCAACCCGCCGCCAGAGCCGGAGCCATTTTGCGCACCCCCAGCACAAGCGGGAAGTTCCAGGGTGCGATGGCGCCCACGACGCCGATCGGCGTTTTCACAGTGAAATTGCGCTTACCCGATATCTGGTGTGGTATCAATCTGCCATACGCACGACGCCCCTCCCCTGCGAACCAGCGCAGGTGGTCTTCCGTCATCGCCACCTCGGCCGCACTCTGAGGCAGCGGCTTCCCGTTTTCGAGCGTGATGATACGTGCGATTTCGTCGTGACGCCGCTTCAGTTCGTCCGCTACGTGCTGCAGGAACATGCCGCGTTCTTTCGCCGTCAGCCGCCGCCAACCGGTAAACGCGTCCTCAGCAGCACGCAGAGCCGCGTGAACTTGCTGCTGGTCCACCGTGGAGACTCGTGCAAAGGCCTGCTCTGTTGCGGGATTTATTACTTCAATTTCCCGCTGCGTGGACACCCATTGGCCTTGCAGATAGATCTTGTACGTCTCGCTTTGTTGTTGTGTGTGCATAAGCGTCCCCGGCTGCTGGAAATATAATGGCAGCTTCCTGCTTCAATGCCGAGTATCATCCGCGATCGGGACTGAAGGTGACGTGGCGAAGCGCGCGATAAATACAGACTCATTCACAGCCGAAGATCGTATCGCACAGAATGTAGCTCTACGCACGCGGCGGCACGTGATGTGGCGTTTTCTGCCGTTTTTGATCTTTGCCTATCTGCTCGCCTATTTGGATCGAGCCAACCTGAGCGTCGCAAAACTTCAGATGCAGGGTGAACTCGGCTTCACAGATCAGATTGTCGGATTTGGCGCAGGCGTTTTTTTTCTCGGCTACTTTCTTCTGGAGATTCCGGGTAGTCTGATTGTCGAGCGCTGGAGTGCTCGAAAATGGTTCGCGCGCATCATGATCGGCTGGGGTCTGGTGGCTGGCCTTGCGGGACTGATCGGCCTGCACTGGTTCACCGGCATCAGCACTCGTTACCAGTTCTATCTCGCGCGATTTCTCCTGGGTGCGGCGGAGGCCGGCTTCTTTCCAGGCGTGATCGTTTTCCTCTCGCACTGGTTTCGCGCTGAGGACCGTGCGCGCGCGAAGGCGTGGTTCATGATGACTCAGCCGCTGGCTATCGTGGTGGGCATTCCTCTGTCGCGCTGGATTCTGGAGAATGTTCATGGGCCGGGCCTATCCGGCTGGCGCTGGGTATTCATTCTCGAAGGCGTGCCACCCATTATCTTCGGGCTGGCAGCGCTGTTCTACTTAACCGATCGCGTACATCAGGCTCGCTGGCTGCGCTACGACGAGAAGCAATGGCTGATGGCCGAACTGGCTCGGGAAGAGAGCGCAAAAGTCGCCGCCTGCCGCGTACGGATACTCGATGGTTTTCGCGACCCCCAAACCGCCCTGCTCGTTGTTGTCCTTTTTCTGGTCGTCACATGCAATCAAGGTCTGCTGTTTTTTCTCCCTTCAATTACAGAGAACTTGAGAGGGTTGTCCGTAACCGCGCGGACGGCGATGGCCACGGCTCCATATCTGTTTAGCATCGCTGGTATTCTGCTGAACGGCTTCTGGTCGAGCCGCACGGGAGAGCGCCGCTGGCACACTGCCGGACCAATTCTCGCAACCAGTGTGATACTCGCTTGCCTGGTCCTTACGAGTTCCAATGTCGCGCTCATGATCCCGCTCTTATGCGTTCTGGGCCTCACCATGCAAGCCTGGCTGCCGGTCTTCTGGACGCTTCCCACAATCTTTCTGGGGCAATCCGCCGCCGCAGCCGCAATCGGTACGATTAACTCCGTCGGCAACCTGGGAGGATTTGCCGGGCCGTATGTCTTCGGTTATTTGCGGACTGTGACCGGCCATTACAAATCCGGGTTGTGGTTTATCACAGGCTGCATGCTGCTTTCCGGACTACTTGCAACGCGAATCCGTGACGAAAGGCTAAACAAGAATAATGAAACGACCTGAGGATCTACGGAGCTTTCGGTGGTTTGGGCCGCCCACGATGAGAGGCTTCAGCCATCGCTCGCGCATGCAGCAGTTGGGCTATCGCGGCGAGGATTTTGCCGGCAAACCTGTCGTAGCGATCGTTAACACATGGAGCGAAATGAATCCGTGCCACGCTCACCTCCGCGAGAGGGCGGAAGCGGTGAAGAAAGGCGTCTGGCAGGCGGGCGGCTTTCCCGTGGAAATTCCCGCCTTCTCCATTACGGAGACCTACATGAAACCCAGCCCGATGCTCTACCGCAATCTGCTGGCGATGGAGACGGAGGAGAACCTTCGCAGTCTGCCGGTGGACGGCGCGGTGCTGATGGGCGGTTGTGACAAGACCACGCCCGGTTTGCTGATGGGTGCGATCAGCATGAATTTGCCGTTCATCTATTTGCCTGCGGGTCCGATGCTGCGTGGAAACTGGAGAGGGCAGCCGTTAGGCAGCGGAACCGATTTGTGGAAGTTTTGGGCAGAGCGGTGCGCCGGTAACATCAGCGAGGCAGAGTGGAATGAAATGGAAGGCGGTATTGCTCGGTCTCCCGGCTTCTGTATGACCATGGGAACGGCAGCCACAATGACCGCTCTGACCGAGGCGCTCGGGCTAACGCTGCCAGGAGCCTCATCAATTCCTGCGGTGGACTCTAATCATGTACGGATGGCGACCGACTGCGGCAAACGGATCCTGGAGATGATCTGGGAAGATTCGAAACCGAAAGACCTGCTAACCAGCCATTCCTTCGACAACGCAATCACGGTGGATATGGCGTTGAGCGGTTCGACGAACGCTGTGATTCATCTGATCGCTTTAGCGCGGCGTTGCGGCTTTGATTTGAAGCTCAATCGATTCGATGAGATCTCGAGACGTGTGCCGGTGCTGGCCGACATTCGGCCTTCCGGCCGCTTTCTGATGGAAGACTTCTATTACGCGGGCGGTCTGCGTGCGCTGATGGCCCAAATCTCCGACTTGCTAAATCTCGACTGCAGGACCGTCAACGGCCGGACTGTAGGAGAGAACATCGAAGGCGCCTGCCTGAACAATTCCCAAGTGATCCGGCCGCGCGAGAACCCGCTGGAGTCGAGCGGAGGCACCGCTATCCTTTATGGAAACCTCGCGCCAGACGGTGCGGTTATTAAAACATCTGCGGCCAGCCGGGATCTCATGCAACATACGGGTCCCGCCCTGGTGTTCAGCGATTACCGGGACCTTGATCAAAAAATCAACCGAGAAGACTTGGACGTAACAGCAGACTCGGTTCTCGTGCTGCAGAATGCGGGGCCGCTGGGCGGTCCCGGAATGCCTGAATGGGGTATGCTGCCGATTCCAGGCCGGCTGTTACAACAAGGTGTTCGCGACATGGTGCGGATTTCCGATGCTCGCATGAGCGGTACCTCTTACGGGACGTGCGTGCTGCATGTTGCGCCAGAGAGTTACATAGGCGGGCCCCTGGCGCTGGTGCGAGATGGTGACCTGATCTCGCTCGACGTTCCGAATCGAAGGCTGGATGTACTGCTCTCCGACAATGAATGGGCCACCCGGCGCGCAGCGTGGTCCCGCCCCGCTCCTCTTTTTCGGCGTGGCTACGGGTCTCTGTATGCTGAACATGTGACGCAGGCAAATCAAGGCTGCGACTTTGATTTCCTGGAAACAGATGCAGAAACGCCCGAGCCGGAAATTCATTGAAGCACGCGTGCGTGCCGAACTTAAAAAAATCGGGGACACTCCGGGCTAGCATCCGAAATCGCGCAGTGTCCGATCAGCAGGCGTGTCCCCGGATTTTGTCAAATTTACTTTCTCTCACTTAAAACCGCGACGCCATAGACCGGCAGCTCGATGGAGCGAACGGGTTCGCCTGTGAGAACATTTTTCATCTCCGTAGGCAGTGCGATGATCTGCGCCGAATGGGAGGTGTTGCCGACGATGAAAATATCGTGGTCTCGTCCGGTTCGCTTATAGACGTCTACGCCTTTGGGCACTGCGAAAACGTCCGGTTGAAGGTTGATCTCATTTAGCATCCA
>DAISJE010000359.1:0-5292 GCA_036821665.1 Bryobacteraceae bacterium
GCGGCCTCTCGATTGGCATGCACTTCGGAAGAGACAGTGATAATGGACCGGGTTCCCGGCAGCACCCTTTCGAGGAGAACATCAATCGTTCCATTGCAGCCCAGGCCGTATCCGCCTGTCGCTATTTCGCCGTCTGCCGTCGTGTCATAACGTCTGATGGCGGGGCCTTTTTCCGTAAACCACCAGGCTTTCTTGACCAGATCGTCTTCGAGGCACCCTCCGCTCACAGATCCGGCACGCTGTCCGGTTGCTGTCACAAGCAAATGCGCACCGGGTAACCTGTAAGAAGAGCCGCGAGTTTTTACTACGGTTGCAAGAACGGCGGCCGACCCTGACTGTTCCGTTTGTTTCCACAATTGCAGGATGTGGTCCAGTTCTTTCATGTAGGCGCCGGAAGATCTTTTTTTAGCTTAGTGCAAAGACGCCGCGAGCGGTCCGCAACCGGAGGAATGCTCAACTAACTGTTCCCCATCGGTAACGTCTGGAATAGGGACATCGTCTTTCAAATCAAGACAGTGGGGAATAGCGAAGTGGTTTCCCGGCACCGTTTTCCGGACCGTTTTAAGGCTCGCCAAGTTGCTGTCTGTTCGTTTATATACTGAGGAATCATTGGGATGAAGACACCCACGACGCTAGAACCACACCGTTCGGAGCCGGAAGTACCGGAAGCTAAAAATGTAGAGGGCCGCCCCGTCAATCCCTACCCGGATCTCGACCTCGAGGCGCCCCCGACATCGCGCACTCGCTGGTGGATCTGGCTTTTGGTCTTCGCCGCAATCGGCTTCGGCTGCTACAAGCTGTATCAGTACGAAGGTACGAAGAAGGCCGCCATCGCCACTCGCAAGTCCGGGATGAAGCCACGCAGTATTCCTGTGGTTGCGGCCACCGCCCATCAGGGCAACATGCCGGTTTACCTTCAGGGACTCGGGACAGTTACAGCGTTCAACACGGTTAGCGTAAAACCTCGAATCGACGGACAGTTAATCAGTGTTTCTTTCAAAGAAGGACAATTCGTACATCAGGGCGACGTTCTGGCGCAGATCGATCCGCGTCCGTTTCAAGTTGCGCTGGATCAGGCCAAAGGCAATTTAGCGCAAGCCAAAGGGACTCTTGCGAAGGATCAGGCCGCATTGAAGGACGCGCAGTTAAATTATGTGCGCGACCAGGAGCTTTTTAAAAACCAGATCATCGCAAAGCAACAGCTTGATACTCAGTTAGCGACAGCGGATCAGATCCGTGGCTCGATTGAGGCCGACCAGGCAGCCATCGCTAGCGCTCAAGCGGCCGTTGAGAGCGCGCAATTGAATCTCACATTTACGAAAATCACCGCCCCCATTAGCGGTCGTATCGGCTTGCGCGTCGTGGATGCCGGTAACATCGTGCATGCTTCGGATGCGAATGGGATTGCGGTTATCACTCAACTGCAGCCTATCTCCGTTATTTTTAATTTGCCCGAAGAGCAGCTTCGGCCGGTGCTGGATAGGCTGCGTTCAGGAGCGAAGCTTCAGGCCGAAGCGTACGACAGAAACCTCAACAAGAAGCTGGCCGATGGAACGCTGATGAGCGTCGATAATCAGATCGATACAGCCACCGGCACGGCGCGGCTGAAGGCGGTGTTCCCAAATAACGACTTCGTTTTGTTTCCCAATCAGTTCGTGAACATCAAGCTTTGGCTCAATACGCAGCGCGGAGTAATTATCGTCCCGGCGGCGGCGATTCAACGAGGCCCGACGGGCACCTTTGTCTACGTCGTTCAAAATGACAACACTGTCACAGTGCGCGACGTGAAAGTCGGACTGGCGGAAGGGACGGATGTTTCAATCGATAGCGGCATCCAACCGGGTGACCGGGTTGTGGTGGATGGCGCTGAGAAGCTTACCGACGGGACGACGGTTAGTCTCAGGCCGGAGCGGGCAAGCGATCAGACAAGGCGGAGCCAGCCGGAATGAGCCCCTCTCGGCCGTTTATTCTGCGGCCGGTTGCAACGTCGTTGTTAATGGCGGGCATCCTGATCGCAGGAGGCATCGCTTACAAACAACTGCCTGTCTCGGCGCTTCCGGAAGTAGATTATCCCACCATTCAGTGCGTGACTTTTTATCCGGGCGCCAGTCCGGACGTAATGGCCTCGTCGGTTACTGCGCCGCTCGAGCGTACCTTCGGACAGGTGCCGGGTCTGAAGCAGATGACGTCGACGAGCTCTTTCGGAAGCTCGATCATCACCCTGCAGTTCAACCTCAATCTGAATATCGACATAGCCGAGCAGCAGGTACAGGCATCGATTAATGCTGCGGGCACCTACCTGCCTCCGGACCTGCCAAATCCGCCGATCTACAGCAAGGTAAATCCCGCCGATGCGCCCATTCTCACGCTCGCGCTGACATCGAAAACCATGCCGCTAACGCAGATAGAAGATTTAGCGGATACCACACTGGCTCAGAAGATTTCGCAGGTAAGCGGCGTCGGGCTCGTGACTCTGACCGGCGGCCATAAGCCGGCCGTCCGAATTCGCGTGAATCCAACGCAACTGGCGGCGTATGGATTGAGCCTGGAAGACGTGCGGACGGCGCTGAACCAAACCAACGTGAATCAGGCCAAGGGAAATTTCGACGGCGTGCGCCAGGCGTATACGATCAGCGCAAACGATCAGATTCTCAGCAGCTCGGGGTACAAGTCCGTCGTCATTGCATATAAAAACGGCGCGCCCGTCCGGCTTGAAGATGTCGCGACGGTAGTGCAGGGCGCGGAAAATACACGACAGGCCGCCTGGATGAATACGACACCCGCGGTCATCATGAACATCCAGCGGCAGCCGGGCGCCAACATCATCGCGGTCGTCGATCGCATCAAAGCTTTACTGCCGCAACTAAAGGTAGCGATTCCGTCGTCCGTGCAGGTCTCCGTGCTCACGGACCGCACAACCACCATTCGAGCTTCCGTAAAAGATGTGCAATTCGAGCTGATGCTTACGGTCGCGCTCGTGGTCATGGTTATCTTCCTGTTCCTGCGTAATCTCTCGGCCACCGTGATTCCAAGCGTCGCCGTGCCGCTGTCAATCGTCGGCACTTTCGGAGTGATGTACCTGCTCGGCTATAGCTTGAACAATCTGACTCTGATGGCCTTGACCATTTCGACCGGCTTCGTAGTCGACGATGCCATCGTCATGATCGAAAACATTTCACGTTTTTTGGAACAAGGCGATTCTCCTTTACGTGCGGCACTCAGAGGTTCCGAGCAGATTGGGTTTACGATTCTTTCGTTGACGGTTTCGTTGATTGCCGTGTTGATACCGCTCTTATTCATGGGCGATATCGTAGGGCGGCTGTTTCGGGAGTTCGCGATTACCTTGGCCGTCACCATTCTGGTTTCAGCCGTCGTGTCCCTCACACTTACGCCGATGATGTGCGCAAAAATTCTGCGGCACAAATCGGAGGCCGAGCAGGGCTGGTTTTACCGGAAATCGGAGCATGCTTTCAACTGGGTGATTTCCCGCTATGGAATAACGTTGCAGTGGGTTCTGCGCCATCAGCCTCTGACATTGGCGGTTACGGTCGCCACGCTGGCCGGCACAATTTTTCTATATGTAGTCGTTCCTAAGGGTTTTTTCCCGGTTCAGGATACCGGCGTGATTCTGGGTGTTTCACAAGCTCCGCCAACTATCTCATTTCCCGCGATGTCCAACCGCCAGGAAGCGTTGGCCAAAGTGATTCTGGAGGACCCGGCCGTAGAAAGCCTCTCATCGTTCATCGGCATCGATGGCGTCAATACCACGATTAACAGCGGCCGCATTCAGATCAATCTCAAACCGCGCGACGACCGCGATGCCGATGCCAGCGATGTCATACGCCGATTACAGCCGAAGCTGGCCAGAGTACCTGGAATTACGCTCTTCATGCAGCCCGTGCAGGACTTGTCGGTTGAAGACCGCGTCAGCCGCACCCAGTATCAGTACACGCTCGAAGATGCGGATGCAACTGAATTGAACACCTGGACAACAACTCTGGTCGATAAACTCAAAACGCTCCCGCAATTACGCGATGTCGCAACGGATCAGCAGAATGGCGGGTTGGAGACCACGCTGGTTATCGATCGCGATACCGCGTCGCGGCTCGGAATCGGAATGCAGGAGATCGATAACACGCTGTACGACGCGTTTGGCCAGCGTCTGGTATCGACGATGTTTACGCAGTTGAACCAGTACCACGTGGTCCTCGAAGTTGCGCCTGAATTCCGGACCAATCCGAGCGATTTGAAAAATATCTATGTTCGTTCCTCAAGTGGGATGCAGGTGCCGCTTGCTTCGTTCGCCCATTTTGAACAGTCGACAACGCCGCTCACTGTAGATCACCAGGGGCAATTCCCGGTCGTGACAATCTCATTCAATCTGCCGCAGAATGAATCGTTAGGCGACGCGGTAAGTGCAATCAAACAAGCGGAGCAGGATATCGGTTTACCCGTCAGCATCCATTCCAGTTTTCAGGGGACCGCCGCCGCTTTCCAGCGATCTCTCTCGAATGAACCGCTTCTGATCCTGGCTGCAGTGGTCGTGGTGTACATCGTGCTTGGCGTGTTGTACGAGAGCTACATTCACCCGCTGACGATTCTTTCGACGTTGCCTTCGGCCGGGATAGGAGCGATCCTCGCGCTGCTGATTTGCAACAACGATTTCAATGTCGTGTCGTTGATTGGAATGATCCTCTTAATCGGCATCGTCGAGAAAAACGCCATCATGATGATCGATTTTGCGCTCGATGCCGAGCGAACGGAAGGCAAGTCGCCGGTCGAAGCGATTTACCAGGCTTGCTTACTCCGCTTTCGGCCCATCCTGATGACTACGCTCGCGGCGATGTTCGGTGGCCTTCCGCTCGCCCTCGGCAACGGAGTTGGATCGGAGTTGCGGCGGCCGCTCGGAATTACGATTGTCGGCGGCTTGATTTTCAGCCAGATTCTGACGCTTTATACCACTCCTGTCGTTTATTTGTTCTTCGATAGACTGGCGGCGCGGGTAAGCCGCTCGCGCGCGCGAAGATCCATAAGTGAGCCGTTAGGAGAGCCCGTTCCGGCGAAGTAGGTTGTGAATATATCCGCGCCATTTATTAAGCGTCCGATCGCCACGTCCCTCCTGACCGCGGCGCTTGCGCTGTCCGGCGTGCTCGCGTTTCGTTTATTGCCGGTAGCGTCGCTTCCCGAAGTCGAATTTCCGACCATTTCCGTACACGCAAACCTGCCCGGCGCCAGCCCCGAGACCATGGCATCTGCCGTTGCACCGCCTCTTGAGAGGCAGCTTGGGCGAAT
>DAISJE010000360.1:0-5274 GCA_036821665.1 Bryobacteraceae bacterium
GGCGGAGTAGTCACCGGCAGGTAAAGCAAGGGTTATATCGGCTGGGCCGTCGCCATCGAGATAGAGGGCGTATTCGTGCCCCGGATTTGAAAGTACCCGCGCGTAGACCCCGCCTGCATGCACTACGGTTTGCAGGTCCGGGTGCAGGTCCACGAGCGAAAACGCCTGCAGAAATTCACTCAGGATCCGAAGCTGATGCCGCAAGGCCGGGCTCCCGCCGCCTGGGCCGTTCGGCTCCATATCGTTTCCGTCCTCGTGACCGACGCTGAAGGAATAATCCAAACCGTCGAAGGTGCTTCCTCCCGACAACATGAAGTTCCAGGCTTGCCGCCGGTACACTCCGTCATCGCGGCCTAGAAAGCCGGTTTCGTCATATGAAATGGCTTTTCCAAGTCCGTAATTCAGAAGCACGGCATCGGGATACGCGTAATGAAAATTCACGATGCTGACGCCGGGCACAAGCTGCCGGACAGGAAGGCGGAAATTGCAGTAATTTTGTGCGATGAGATGCTTGTTCGGGAGCGATGCCTCTTCGCTTGCGATCCAATCGGCCACGCGGGCTTGAAAAGCTGTCGAAAGGTCGTCGGCAACTTCGACCGAATTCGGAAATTTTTTACGCGCTTCCGGCCGCAAGTAGGGGTTGATCATGTCGGCAAAGACCGGCCGGTCGGACCATGGCTCGTTCTGGAGCTCGAAGATCACGTTGTCGAATGCGTTGGCTTCGTGGACCAGCTTTCGCACGTATCGTTCCTGATACGGCAGAATGTTGCCGTTTTCGAGCGTATGAAGCTTTTTCCAATCGATCGCGCCGGTCCGGTTGATGTTGTTGACCGGATTGAAGGCGCTGAGATTCCACTGTGCCTCGTCGTAATGAGAGGAAAACAGCGTCAATTCAACTACGATGCCGCGCTTAGCTGCCTCGGCGAGGAAGTCGTGAAGGCGTTCGAAATAGGCCGGATTCCAACGATCAAGATCAAACTTGTTTCCTCCTCCCGCGTAACCTGGAGACTCGCTGCGAGCCCAGGGCGCGACGTAGCGGCCCGGAGCTGGCGCTAATGTGTTCCTCAAAATGCCAAACGATTTGGACGGCACTTCCAAGTAACTGCCGCCGAACAGGCGCGTGTAATTCATTCCGTCCGATTGCAGCGTTGCGAGATAGCGGCGGTAATCGAAATCCGCATTCATGACGGCGCCATAGTGCTCGCCACTTGTGATCAGAGCCACGGCCTTTCCGTTCATAAGAAAGTAGTGCGGGTTCTTTGGATGAAGACGGATAGGAGCGGCAATTACGGCCAGCGAGAATGCTGTAAGCGCAGCGGCGCGGGCTGCGCCTGGAATATGGATCATTTCAATGTTTTAGTTTCGCGGAAAAATGCGTAGGATTTCTTCATACAGAAGGGAATCCCAATGATTGTAGTGCCGAATGGCATTGAGCAAACCAGGCCTTATTTTCGAATCAGCGGGCTTGTTTCCGGCATTTACATGTTCTAATCCCGCTGTGGCGTACCAGCCAAACCGCTCCTGGAGTTTCGCGAAGGAAGCCGCTGAATTTTCCTGATGGCCGACGAATGTGAACGCGGTACGGAGATTATGGACAGCCCAATCAAAGATATCGCGCGTCAGTGCGCCAGGAGGAAACACGCGTTGATCCACCCCGCTGAAACAGCGCACCATCGCGTTATCGAAATCTACTGTCAGCCGTTGTTCGAGAACCGCTTCGAGCGACATAGGATTCCCATTTTCGCTGACAAGATCGGGTTGGGTCTGCTGCAAATAGGCGTAGTGAGACACGACTCGCGCAACGGGCTCACGAACGATGGTGACGTATTCACATTGCTGCGGGAGCGCCTCATGCATTCCGAACTGAAAATGGCCGAGCACAATTCGGAATGAACGGCGCTGTTCGACGGGTAGGTCACGCAAATCTTTGACGAGCAGCCCCGGGACAGTGGGATACAGATACGCGATTTCGGCGTGATTGTAATTCGCGGCGATGGCTTCGCGGAAAGCCGTTCCGGCAGTCTTGGGGATATGCATGAACAGCACCGTCGGGCATTGGGGCCGGGGTTGCGGCGAGATTCGGAGCCGACGGGGAGCGCCGGGCAACGATTCTCCGGTGGGCAGTTGCACATCGACCACGGCTTCTGTTTCAACCGGGAAAAGAAACCCGAGATCCGAATAAAAAGCGTGCTTGTGCGCGTATAACTCAGAATCCGCAACATCCGGCCGGAAATGAACTGCGGCTGTGCAGGCAACCGGCTGCCCATTCACCCAAACGGTCAAAAAAACCGGCCGGGACGGATGGTTGGGATTGAAGGCCCATCCGTAGACTCTTCCATCCTGAATACCGTCGAAACGGCCTCGCACGCGTGGGAGTGGTGGATCTACCGGCTTGGCACGGGCTGCGATCTTCTGTTTCAAAAAATGACTGGCTGCGGCGAATGCCACAAGGCCGACTCCCACTCGTAGCGTGGAGGCATCCAGATTAAGCGCAAAGACGGGCGGAATGTAAAAGAAATCAAGGACCAGTACAGCGAATACAACTGTGCACATCCCGGCGACCAAACCAAATAGATATGTCGAAGCGATAACTGCCAGGGCAAAAATCAGGGCTGCGAGCGAACCGAAGATCAACTGCGTACAGGCCGCTATTGTAAGGGCGGCTAGTACCGCCGCAGTGGCCAGCGCGAATCGCGTTTTGGTATGGCGAAACTGGGAAAGTTCGGCGCAAAGCCAAGTGAGAGTTGAAGCTGAAGCGGCGGATTCCATACCTTCATCGTCAATATACGCTGCGATGTTGTTGAGCGCCTTTCGAAGCGAGTGAAAAGCGCGGTTCGACCGGAGGCGCCGGCGAGCCGGTCACGCGCGCCGCGGTGTATTCGCCGACGGCTGGACCATGTTTAAAGCCGTGGCCAGAGCCGCCGCCCGCAATCCACACGTTCTCGAATTCCGGATGGCGATCGATGATGAAATCGCCGTTTGAAGTGTTCTCATACTGGCACACACGGGAGTCTACGACAGGCGCACCGGCCAGGGCAGGGAACCGCTCGGCCACATAAGCGCGAGCGGCCTTGACTTTCTCCGGGCTGACAATCCGGTTGCCGGTATCGGGATCAAAGGCCGGACCGTGCAGGTCGAAGGCGACTTTAAAGCCGCGCATCTCAAGATCGGGGAAACCGTACATGCCGAGCCCGTCGCTGAAATCGATCCAGACGGGCATCTTCGGAGGGGAGAAGCGATCATCGCCGGGCGGAATGCCAAAGAAAATAACTTCCTGACGCGTCGGGAAAATGCGTTTGCCGAGCAGTTCCGGGAAAACTTTGCCAAGCCAAGGACCGCAGGCGAAGACGAAGACATCGGCGGAAATGGAGTCGCCGCCGGTGGTCTGAACGGCGCGCAAGCGGGACTTGCCCGACGGTGTACGAATAGCCGCGTGCCGGTAGGTGCCGCCGCGTGCAACGAAATCCGCAACAACCGCGTGTACGGCCTCGCGTGCCATAAGCGCGCCGCTATCGGGCTCCAGGATGGCGGTGGTTCCCGGTGCTACATGGATCTGCGGATAGGAATGTTGCAGATCGGCATAGGAGAGATCGCGGAACGGGACCTCGATTTTGCGGAGAGTTTCGCGGCTTTCTTCGGAGTACTTGTTGCCGGGACTCGCAAACCATAACACGCCTATGCGGTGTAGAAGGTCTTGGTGCGTTTGCGTGAAGAAGTCAGACCACAGCCCAAGCGAGCGCTTTGCCATGCGAGTGTAGACTTCATCCGGGCCGTAGGCGCAGCGAATGATGCGCGATTCGCCTCCGGAACTGGAGCGGCTGCTGGCCGGGCCATATTCGTCGATGAGAATGACCTTGTGCCCGGCGCGCAGTAAATAGTGAGCGGTCCATGCGCCGAAAACGCCCGCGCCGACGACGGCGTATGTGCGCGGACTTGCGGCGGGCGGCACGAGCGCGCCAGCCATTAGCGACGCGGAAAATTCACGGCGGCTCATAGGAGGCATGGGGGCGTACCTACTTCTTTTATCATTGGAGTGTTGTTCTCACGGTTTTTGGTAGTGCCGCTTCTCGCGGCGATGGTTTGCGGAGTGCCGGCACAATCCGCTGACGACGATCCAGTCGGGAATGCCGTGGCGGCACTGCAACGAGGCGATCTCAGTTCGGCCGAAAAAATCTTGCGCACCGAATTGGAGCGCCGGCCGGAGGATGTCACGGCGCAAGGCGTGTTGGGCGTCGTACTCGATCAGGAAAAGAAATTCGCTGAAGCGGATGCAGTATACCGGCGCGCCGTGGCCGCGTCGCCGAAATCGGCCTCTTTACTGAACAATTTCGGAAATCATCTGCTCGCGATGGGCAAACTGGCGGAAGCCCGGAAAGTGTTTCTGGAGGTACTCGCTTTGAATCCGGGCCAGACAAACGCCAATGTGCAGCTTGCGACTATTGCATTGCGGCAGAAGTCTCCGGCGGAAGCTTTGCGCTATCTCAATAAACTGCCAGCACAAGCGCAACAGTCCCCGGCAGTCGCGAGCCTCATGGGTGTCGCGCTTTCCGCAACCGGACAATATAAAGAAGCGGAAGCATGCTTCGAGCGCGTGGTCAACGCTCAGCCGTACAACTTTCAAGCGCTTTACGATCTGGGGCTGGCCGCGTCACACGCCGGCCACAAAGAACGGGCGCGAGAGGTTCTCGAAAAGGCGCTCGAACGGCAACCGGGTAACGTCGATGTCCAATATGATCTTGCCGCAGTAAATGCGGAACTAAATCATAAAGCCCTCGCGCTGCAAATGCTGGCCCGAGCGGCTCAACAAGCGCCGGAACGCGCGGATATACAGGCGCTGATTGCGCACATTTCGGCGGATCTCGGATATTTTGGCGACGCTGCGGAAGCCTGGGGACGCTATATGAAGCTCGCGCCCAACGACGATACGGGACGCCGCGAGCGTGGGTTTGCGGAAGCGGCTTTGGGAGAAAAGCCGGAGGCTGGATTAGCCGATCTGAAGTGGTTTGTGCAGAAGCACCCGAACGATGCAATCGGCCACTACGAGCTGGGGACGGCAGAATGCTCCGGCAATCCCGAAGAGGCAGAGCGAGAGCTGAACCGGGCGCTGGCTTTGAAACCGGATTTGGGAGCAGCGCGCTTTGCGCGTGGACTCTTAATTTACAAGCGCGGCAAGCCGGAGCTGGCACTGGCGGACTTCGAGTTTGCCGCGAAACGCGATCCTGATAATCCGGCTGTACTGAATCGCTTGGGCGAGACCTACATGGCGCTAAACCG
>DAISJE010000361.1:0-5261 GCA_036821665.1 Bryobacteraceae bacterium
GCCACTCCGATAAGCGCGGCCCGTTTGCTTTTGAGCACCCGCCCGTGCGCGTTGAAGGTTGCGAAATGTGCCATTCTCCGCATGGTTCGACGAACTCCCGTTTGTTGCGCAGGCCAGTGGTGTTCACGATATGCCTGGAATGCCACAACGGCGCTGGAAATTTTGGCCGCAGCGGCACCGGTGAGCCTTCGCTATCTCCTAGCCACAATATGGCCGATCCGCGCTATCAGAACTGCACAAACTGCCATGTGCGGATTCATGGATCGAACTCAGACCCGCTGTTCCTTCGATGAGTTCCACATGCGCCACCTGATTTTTGGAATTTGTCTGATCTCGCTGATGGGGCATTGCGCGGCTCAGGAAGTTATCGCGCCTACGCCGGACAAAGTCGGCTCGGTTCGTGGCGACGATTGGGACGGGTATAACATCGTCAACTCGTTCGAAACGGGATACCGGTTCTTCAGTGGCAGCGGAAATTTAAATACATACCGAAGTAATGAAAACTTCGGCAACGGCGTCCGGCTGCTGGGCAGTTCCTTTACCGCAAACTCCAAAACCGGACACGGGCGTCTCTTTGACGAGCTGATTCTGACGACGGAAGGGCTGGGCGGCGATCCTTACGAGCATGCGAGCTTCCGGCTCCAAAAAAACCGCCTCTATGAATACACTCTCCTCTGGCGTCGCAGCGACTACTTTAATCCCGGCCTGGTAACTGGAGGTGGTCAGGGCGAACATTTTCTCGACACTTCATACGCACTGCAGGATCACGATTTAACATTGTTTCCACAATCGCGGATTCGCATTTTCCTCGGCTACTCGCGCGACGTGCAGAGCGGCGCCGGCATTTCTACAGTTCAGTTATTCAATTCCAGCGGTGAGTTCGATCCAACCGGCAACATCTTCCCTGTGTTTACGAATGTGAAGCGGGTAGAGAACGAATACCGATTGGGATTCGAAATACACTGGCTTGGCTTCACCTTCAATGTGATGCACGGCTGGCAGGACTTTAAGGACGACTCACCCGACCAATTTTCAGGAGCTAGTCGTGGCGACGATTTCAACCCTAATACGATTCTGAATCTCTTCAATAGGACCCAGCCCTATCACGGAACAAGTCCCTATTGGCGCGTTGCACTCTTCCGAAACAGCCGGTTACTCAGTTTCAACGGCCGATTCACGTATACCGGCGGACAGCGGGCTTTCGTGGCAAACGAAACCGCTTTCGGCGTAAATCAGTTCGGCGCGGCAGCCAACCAGCAGATTCTTACTTTCGGGAGCGCGCGACGGCCCGCGGCAACGGGCAATGCTTCCATCAGCGTGTTTCCGACAGACAAGCTCGCCATTACTGAAAATGTCTCGTTCTATAACGTGAGAACAGACGGAGACAGCGCATATCTTCAGTTCAACAATGCTCTTCAGACGACGGATTTGCTCTATTATCAGTACCTCGGCATTCGCACGGTAGCGACCCAAACGGATGCCTTGTACCACGTTCAAAACTGGTTCGACCTACATGGCGGATACGAGTATTCAAACCGACAAATAGCATCCACCCCCCAGCTCACGCTAGCGGGCACGCCGCAGACTGTTCCTTATCTGCAAACAAATGAGCTGAATACCGGCATAGTTGGCGTGCGGCTCAAGCCGATAAAACCCCTGACGATTTCGCTCGATGGCGAGTTCGGACACGCAAACCGGCCTTTTACGCCGAGATCAGATAAGAACTACAGCGCGCTAACGGGCAGGATACAGTACAGATACAAAACGTTGCAGCTTGCGTTATGGTCGCATAGCGACTACAACGAAAATTCCATAACGGTATCGGCATACAGCTCCCATAGCCGGACCTACTCAGCCTCAGGTACCTGGTCGCCGTCCAGCCGCGTGAGTTTCGATGCGGTCTATTCGAAAATTCACTTGGACACCTTGGGCGGCATCCAATTCTTCGCGAATGCCCAGCTATTTCCCAATCAGGTTTCCTATTATGTGAGTAACCTGCACTCGGGCACGTTGGATGTGCGGTTAAATCTGTTGAAGCGCCTGGACCTGTATCTCGGATACAGCCATGTGCAAGATACTGGGGACGGCCGGAGCGCTTCCACTATAACTTCAGTGGGGCCGCCTCTGCCGGCTTTTGAATCCGCCCAGACCTTTCCAGTAAAGTTTCAATCTCCTATGGCGCGACTGTCTGTCCGACTATCCGAGCGAGTGCGCTGGAATGTGGGCTATCAGTATTTCGGCTACCATGCAGACTTTTGGCCCGCTGAAAATTACCTGGCGAACACCGGATATACGAGTGTGCTGTGGAGTTTCTAGATGGACAAACGACCTGCAATTCTCTGCGATGCGCGGTGGTCTGGTCCGCATGGCATCGGTAGGTTTGCCAAAAATGTTTTGTCGCGTTTGCCCGAACACGTACAACTGAAATCCGGTCCAAGGCCACTGAGTCCTTTAGATCCGCTCTGGCTCAGCTATCAAATTGCCACTCTACGACCTTCTGTCTTCTTCTCGCCAGGATTCAATTCACCTGCTGTAAGTACACGTCCCCTAATCATTACGATCCACGATCTCACTCATATTCAGTTCCCCGCATTCGCCACCTGGGGCCGGCGCTTGTATTATCAATTTCTAGTCAAACCCGCCGCGGTGCGCTCCGTCTGCGTGGTGACTGGTTCGGAATACTCTCGCGTACAAATCCTCAAATGGAGCGGACTGCCCGAGACGCGTGTCGTCAATATAAGCTACGGTGTAGAGTCGCTTTTTCATCCTGATGGGCCTCGCTATGAGCCCGGCTATCCATACATTTTGTACGTAGGCAACTTTCGAGCACATAAAAACCTTCACCGGTTGCTCGCGGCATTCGCGCAGGTTGACTGTCCGGACGTGCGCTTGATACTTACTGGCGACAAGACGCCCGAGTTGGCGGCGCGCCTTCGCACACTGCAGCTTGAGCAGCGCGTTCAATTCGCGGGAACGGTTTCCGACGAAGTTTTGTCGCGGCTCTACCGCGGCGCCACGTTGCTGATCTTTCCCAGCTTGCTCGAGGGCTTTGGCTTGCCTGCATTAGAGGCAATGGCGTGCGGAACACCTGTCGTTGCATCTCGTACCACCGCTCTTCCTGAGGTGGTCGGCGATGCCGGTGTCCTTATCGATCCTCTGGATGTGGACGACATTCGAAACGCAATGGAGCGGGTCGTCGGAGATGCTGATTTGCGACGGCGAATGCGCGCGGCCGGCATCTTACGCGCGCGGCAGTTTAACTGGGAAGGCGTTGCAGAGAGAGTTCATCGTGCTATCTGTCAAGCGGTAGATTCGGCGTAAAAACTTTTTCGTCTTCGATGCTGCGCAAGTACCGCCAGGGCGAATGCGGTAACAAGCCACGGATAGAAGAAATTGAGATTTATCCCAAGTAGCAGCGAGACAGGCTGAAAAGCTGCGGCGGCAACCAAGATGGCCGGCGCACGTTGGTTCTTTGCCTTCCATGGCAATCGAATGAGTATCCATAACAAAAAAAGCGTCATCGGAATCCCCAATTCGGCGGCATCCGATACAAGACCCAGTCCGGGAAGATCCCAATCGTCCACGGCGGGCAGGCCCTGGAGGTAGTCCGGGTCGTTGCGCATGAGTGAATAATTTCCGATTCCGATGCCGAGTACCGGGTGAGCTGCAATCATCCTGGGAATAATGAAAGCACCGATAATACGTCCCATGACGAGATTTCGGTCGTTGGGTCTAAAGAAAGCCGATTCATCAAACCTTTCGAAATTGTCTTTGTAATTTCCCAGAGTTCTTTCAAATGCTCCGAAAAAGCAAAGCAACCCAACGGGTATGAGAGACAAGGTCAGCGTTCGTCTTCGAAGATTCGGTGTAAGAAGACTCGCCACGCCACAGAGAATAGCCGCAAGCAGCCCTGCTTTAGATTCGCTCAAAAGAATGGCCAGCCCGAGAACCACAAAAGCTAATCGGCCGGCAGCCGTCCAGGATCCTTCAAGTCTTCGTTTCATCAACAGCACCAAAACGACGCTGACGAGAAAGAGTCCAAACGGGCCGCCTTCGTTGAAGAATCCGCGGGCCCGATGGTCAAGGCCATTGATGAAGTACGTATCGGTCCCCATGGCAACAAAGATCGCGAACGAGCAGATGGACAAAACGGCGGCTACACTTCCTGCCGCGACGTACGCGTTTAACGAAAATCGGATGAGTCTCGGATTTTGTTGCAGAGTATCGGCTATCGCCAACATGCAATAAATGACGAGGGCGAGTTCAAATAAGCGCGACATAGAAAGCACGAATGGCGTTTTCAGAACGGATGTTTGCGAGGGAGGCGGATAGAAAGGCAATCTAAGCGCCGCGATGGCAAGTAAAGATGAGCCGCCCAGGAGCCATAAATAAGGACGGCCGTAATCGCGCCAAACACCCGCAAACGGAACCCTTAGGCCAATACTGGCCAATAAGAACACAACCACTACGACACGGGCCGTTTGCACCATCTCGATAATCTGCAGGTCTCCGAGACGTAGTTCCGGACATGCGCTCAATACGATCAGAATGAGCAGCCAGGTGGCCGGTAGTTCATGAATTTTTCGAGGAGACATGCTCGAACACGCGGTCTAAATCCGTTGTCCCGACTCACGCCGCCGGGATTCAGCCAATACGACCCAGATGCTCGCCGCCAACAACGCTAAGATGGCGGCACTCAAGATCAGCAACGTGCGCGGGGGCCAACTCCTTCTTTCCGGCACAACGGCACGGTCGATAACCTGGATTAGAGCAGACGATTTTGCCTCATCGAGACGAGCCGCCTCATATTGCTTCGACAGGATCTCGAACAACGCTTCGTGATAGCGGACATCGCGATACTTACGCAGATATTCCAGCCCTGCTTCCGGCAATTGACTGGTTGGAACCTCCGGGGTACCAGGCAGATGATTGCCGCGTTCCAGCTTACTAAGGGCCGACCGTAATCCACTTAGTTCGCTCTTGGCTACCTTCAGGCGCGGGTTGTCTTCCGTGACGTATGCCTGCATTGCATCGATCTTGGCTTCCTGGGCAAGAATCTGGACGTGTAACTGAGAGACAGCCCGAATGATTCCTTCCGCTTGGCCGCCAGGAGCTATTAAGCCAGTCGATTCCTGCGTGTTTCGGAGGGCGACTTCGGAATCGGAGAGCACATTCTTTTCTTTTTCAAGTTGTGCTTCGAAAAATTGTCGCCGCTGCGAGGCTTCCGTCACAGCCACGCGCGAATTCTGCTCGGCGAGCGC
>DAISJE010000362.1:0-5259 GCA_036821665.1 Bryobacteraceae bacterium
AGCGAAGATATCTGGTTTCGGACAATGCTCGATATCGACGTTGCCGCGCCGCCATTGCCAATTGAGGAGACCAGATTGGCGTTCATGCGGCAATACGCAGAGGACAGCGACAAGCGTTTGGCCGCGCTGCGGGATAAAGATGAATTGTGGTGGGAAGCGGAAACCGCGTTTTTCGATGTGCGGCGATCACGAGCCTGGGTGATGACCAGGCGTATGACTCATACAGCTCATCATCGGGGTCAATTGCTGGCGCTACTCCGCGTGCTCGGCCGTGAACAGTACAGCAATTACGGCCCTACCGCGGATACAGGCGGACTGATGCAAAACCACGCGCCCACGATTTACGCGTATGCCGATTTACAGGCGCTGTTGGACGGTGAGGCGGCGGGAGGAAAGAAAAGTAAGCTGCCCGGTCCGGGACAAAAGCCGGTTACAGAACGGCCGAATATAGCGAGGTGATTGCGCTCTCTTCCGCTACGATGTGGATTGCGGAGCGCTTTTCGACTATTCGTTATCGCGTACCTGGTTGGTGCCCTGTCGGGCGTGTCGCAAGCGTACTCGGTTTTGACTCATGAAGAATTAATCGATCTCACCTGGAAAGAACTGCTGCAGCCGCTGCTTCTAAAGCGGTTCCCGCAAACAAGCCAAGCCGATCTGCAGGAAGCGCATGCCTACGCGTATGGCGGCTGCGCCATCCAGGATTTGGGCTATTACCCTTTCGCCAATGAGTTCTTTAGCGACCTGACCCATTACGTTCGTAGCGGTGATTTCATTACAAGTCTCCTTCGAGACGCGAGAAACGCCAGCGAATACGCCTTCGCTTTGGGTGCCCTGTCCCACTATGTCGGTGACAGTGTAGGACATCATGATGCTATTAATCCAGCCACCGGCCTGGCATTTCCGAAGCTTGCAAAAAAGTACGGCCCCGTGGTCACGTACGACGAAAACCCCCATGCGCACGTCCGCACAGAGTTTGCCTTTGATATTGATCAGTTGAGCAAAGAGCACCTGGCACCAGGAGCCTATCTGCGCTATATAGGATTGCGCGTTCCCTATCGTTTACTGGATCAAGCATTCGAGGAGACCTATTCTCTCCCGCTACGCGGCATTCTCGGCCGCCGCCGGCCGGCAATCCACTCATATAGAACTTCGGTCAGAAGCTTTCTTCCTCGAATCGCCTACGCCGAAACGGTCATTCATCGGGGCAACTTCCCGCCCGATATCGCAAACGAATCGTTACAGGTCTTTCTCGGTCACATCGCAAAGGCGGATTTCCAGCCGGTCTGGAACCGGTATCGTCATAAGCCCGGAATCGGAACGCGCCTGCTCGCCGTGTTAATAGTTATCCTGCCGAAGATCGGGGTGCTTTCTGAACTCGCGATTAAAATCCCCAGTCAGCACACGCAAGACCTCTATGTAAAGAGCATGAATCGCAGCATTGAGATGTACGGAGGCTTGCTCAAGCAGTTTGCTACCGCACCCGATCTGACGCCTCCAATTCCTAACCTCGATCTGGATACGGGTGAGAAGAGCCGGCCCGGTGCGTACGCATTGACGGACAAGACATATGCCAAACTGCTGCATCACGTCGCAAGCAACCCCGAGCGGCCCATTCCATCTGGGCTGAGGCAAGACATATTGGATTTTTATAGTGACTCCAATGCGCCTATCACGACGAAGAAAAACAAGAAGAAGTGGGCGGAAGTTGTGAAGGGCCTGGAGGTCCTCCGAGGTATGCCGGTCGCAGTGGGTGCAAGCAACTAGTACCTGCCAACACTTGGTCCGAGTCTAGCCGCTGAACCGCAGAGGCGTCGGGCAAAGCGGCGCGCTCCGAACTGCTGGTCATCGACGGAAGCAGGAACAGACACCGGTCGTCCCCTTTGGAAACGCGGCCGCTATCGTAACACGATGAAAGGTGCAGCCTGGCCCAGTATGCGACGGGTTAAATGCCGTAAGTCAAGGTTTGTGCAGCCACTTTATGCTCCTTGGCTGCGCCTCCACACAGCGCATTGTGTCCGTTACGCCTGATGCAATATCCGCGCACGCGTTTTCTGCGCCCGAACGGAGTGCGGCTTGCTCGCTTTTCGCGCTTACGGTACGGCAGGACGAGCGGCTCTGATAATCCATGCAAACCTCAACTCGGTAACGCGGACCGCGCAGCGTGGAGTACGCAACCAGCGCAATAAAGCCCGCCACAAAGATTACAACCACAATTGCGATCTTGTTCAGATGAGCGCCTCACTGAAAAAATTCCCCATACGCCGGAATTTGTCGTAACGTTGCTCGATAACCGCCTGCGGGCTCAAATTCGCCAATTGATTGAGCGCCTCTCGGAGCGTTTCCCGGAGGGACGAGCTGGCGGCCTCAGGATCCAGGTGTGCGCCTTCCGGAGGTTCCGGCACAATTCCGTCGATCAACTTCATTTCGAGGAGATCGGCAGCGGTCATCCGCAGCGCGGCGGCAGCTTCCGGTGCTTTGCCCGAATCGCGGTAGATGATGGCCGCGCAGCTCTCAGGAGAAATCACGCTATAGTAGGCGTTCTCAAACATGTAGACCCGGTTGGCTACACCTAGACCAAGCGCGCCGCCACTACCACCTTCACCGATCACGATCGAGACAATGGGGCTGGGGAGGCGCGACATCTCGCGCAGATTGTATGCGATTGCCTCGGCTTGCCCGCGCTCTTCGGCATCGATGCCCGGATACGCACCCGGTGTATCGATAAGCGTGATGATCGGGCGGTGAAACTTGGCGGCGAGTTGCATCAAGCGCAAAGCTTTACGGTAACCCTCCGGTTTGGGCATTCCAAAGTTACGCAACAATTTTTCCTTGGTGTCGCGGCCTTTCTGTTGACCAATAATCATCACGGGCCGGTCCTCGAAAAAACCTATCCCGCCGATAATCGATTGATCGTCGCCGTAGAAGCGGTCGCCGTGGAGTTCTTCGAATCCGGTAATCAAGTTTTGGATATAGTCGCGCGAATGCGGGCGCTTTGGATGACGGGCAAGCTGAACGCGGTGCCAGCTCGGATTGTCGACCTGCTGTGTTACGGCCTCGGCTGCCGCTTCGTCTAAGGAGTCCAGTTCTTCGTCAGCCATGATTATCCGGCGAGAACTTCCATTGACTCGGGGCCGCAGATTCGTTCGAGCTCAGCCCGAAATTCCCGATCGGGCCGCACCTTTGTTGTCACATCCATGATGACGGAGAAGTCGCGCGGCTTCTCCAGCCGCAGCCGCACTTCGGTCGTTCCGCGCTTACGGCCAAAAAGCTCGTTCAAAGCGTCGGCCTTCTCTGTTTGTGTTTCATCTTTCAGCCAGATACGAATGGAGATGAGTGACGGGAGATCGACGCGCGCATCTTCCAGGTTCACCATTTCCTGAATCGAAAGCTTCGGCGGCCCTCCCTCTTCGGGCAAAACAGCAGCCCGAATGAAAACCGCGCCATCTTCTCTTAAGACCGGCAGGAGTTCCTCATAGCGATTAGCGAACACCATCGCATCTGCCGTTCCGCGCTGATCGTCTATTTTGAGGGCCGCCCAGTATTTCCCTTCCCGGTTTGTCTTGCGGATAATATTTGTAAGAATTCCACAGAGGGCCACGGACTTATTTTTTTCCAAGTCCTCCAGTTTATCTGTGTAGTGTGTCGCTAAATCGGAGACTTTATCTTTGAAGCGGTCCAGCGGATGGCCGGAAACGTAAATACCGAGGACTTCCTTCTCGCCCGCCAATTTCTGCTCCATGATCCAATCGGGCAGCTTTGCGAGCGGATGCTCCACCTTTTTTTCCCCGAGAAGCGCCCCGAACAAACCATGCTGGCCTAGCGCGCGATCTCGCGAGACCCGAAGACCGGTTTCCAGGGCGCGATCCAATGCCTCTGTTAGCTGCGCCCGATTACCGCCCGTTGAATCCAGAGCGCCGGCCTTGATGAGGCTCTCAATTACGCGGCGATTAACGTTAGCCAGATTTACTCGCTCGCAGAAATCATAGATAGAAGTGAACGACCCGTCTTCTTCGCGGGCCGTTACGATTGCCTCCACTGCGCCTTGGCCAACATTCTTGACCGCGCCGAGGCCAAAGCGGATGGAATCGCCTGCCGGCGTAAAGTTCAGATCGCTTTGGTTTACGTCCGGCGGAAGTACGTGGATGCCCATTTCGCGGCACTCGTTGATGTACTTCACGATCTTGTCCATATTGCCGGACTCTGATGTGAGCAGCGCCGACATGAACTCAACGGAATAGTGCGCTTTCAGATAAGCCGTGACATAGGCGAGATAGGCGTATGCGGCAGAATGCGATTTGTTGAAACCGTAGCCCGCAAACTGTTCCATCAAATCGAAGATTTTGGCGGTTTTTTTGGCAGGCAATCCGCGTTCGGTTGCTCCGCCGATGAAACGCTCGCGCTGCTTGGCCATTTCGGCAGCATTCTTTTTCCCCATTGCGCGCCGCAAAATATCGGCATCGCCGAGCGAATAGCCGGCCAGCTTGTTGGAGATCTGCATCACCTGTTCCTGGTACAGGATCACGCCATACGTCTCCGAGAGAATCTCCTCCAATTCCGGAAGATCGTAGACGATTGGCTTGCGGCCGTGCTTGCGATCGATGAAGTCCGGGATCATGCCGCCCTGGATCGGGCCCGGGCGGTAAAGGGCATTAAGGGCGCAGAGATCTTCGATGCGATTTGGTTGATAACGGCGCAAAATATCTTGCATCCCCGACGATTCGAACTGGAAGACGCCGCTTGTAAACCCCATGCTGAAGATCTTTTCGTAGGTTTGCGCGTCATCCAGGGGCAAGTCTTCGAGACAGATCTTCGTGCCGCGGTACTTTTCGATTAGTTTTATCGCTTCGTTGACGATGGTCAGCGTGGTAAGGCCCAGGAAGTCCATTTTCAGGAGTCCAAGCTTTTCCAACCCGAGCATGTCGTATTGCGTCACAAGTTCCTGTTTGTTCGTGACGTAGATGGGCACCAGCTCCCGCAGTGGGACAGAGGAGATCACCACGCCCGCAGCATGCATTCCGGCGTTTCGGCAGACCCCCTCCAGCTTCATGCTGATATCCAGCACTTCCTTAACTCGCGGCTCCCGCGCGGCAACTTCTTTGAGCTCCGGATCCTCAATCGCCTTCTCCAGCTTGATATTGAGCTGCTTAGGGACGAGCTTCGAGATTCGGTCTACTTCGGCAAAGCTCATGTCCAACACTCGTCCCACATCTTTAATGGCAGCCTTCGCCGCCAGAGTGCCGAAGGTGATGATCTGGGCAA